>JAPOPM010000044.1 GCA_026712905.1 Deltaproteobacteria bacterium | reverse complement strand
CGGGCGTCGTCTGGTGTCAGGTTCCCGTAGCGGCCGAGCGCGAAGCGCTTCGGCCCCCCGGCCGGTCCCCGGGTCTGCACGCACCAGACCTTGCGGCCCGAGGCATACACCCGAATGCCGAACCCCGGCAGGTCCCGGTCCCAGACCACGGTGTCGCCGGACTCCACGGATAGCGCATCGACGGCGCGCTTGGTGAGCTTGACGGGTTGGCGCGTGGGCATGGGGGAATTTCCTTCGACCTCGGAACTCGAAACGAAACCCCGAAACCCTTGAGGTCGCGGTCCCAGAAGACCGCGTCGCCGTGCTCGACCGTCAGTGCGTCCACCGACTGCTTGGAAATCCAGATCGCGTTCCCTGCCGGAATCTCGAATCCTGCCAATTTCGCTCCCAATCCGTAGAAGAATAGGAACCGACTGGCTTGGTAGCGCCGTCGGTTGTAGTCGGCGTGAGGCGGCGGCGCAAGCCCTATCAGGAATTCAGAACCGAATTGTACGCTTTTGGACTTGACAACGTAGGCCGGTTGTAGTAGGATCATCTTCAGTTCGAGGTGATCCCATGAGCGTTATCGAAGTCTTCCAGTCCTTCACCACGCAAGAGCAAGCCATCGAGTACCTTGAAAAAGTCCGGTGGCGCGACCGTCCCACCTGTCCTTACTGCAAGAGCGAGTCCGTTGGCAAGCATCCGAGCGGCGACCGAGCCATGCGCCGGTGGCAGTGCTGGAAATGCACACGGGCTTTCGCGGTAACGGTCGGCACGACCTTCCACGGAACGCACAAGCCGTTGCGCGACTGGTTCATGGTGCTGGCGCTCATGCTGAACGCCAAGAAGTCCGCCAGCGCGTGCCAGATCGCCCGCGACACGGGCATCCGCCGTCCCACCGTCTGGAGCATGATGCACCGAATCCGGTTGGCGATGGCCAAGGACCCCGAGCAGGAAAAGCTCATGCACGGGATCGTGGAAGCGGACGAAACCTACGTGGGCGGGAAGCCTCGCAAGGGCAACCGACACGGCAAGCCTGACGGCTCCATAGACAACTTCCTCGATCCGCTCCCGCCTAAGAACAAGCGTGGCCGCGGCACCCGGAAAACTCCCGTCATCGGCATGGTGGAGCGCAACGGGCGGGTGATCGCGCAACCCGCGAACCCCGGCCAGTTGTCTTCCCTCGGACTCTCCAAGTTCATCGGCCAAGCGCCCATAGCGCGGCACACCGGCCCGGCCCGGTGCATGATACGCTGCTGCTCTATTCCAAAACCGCAAAGTATACTTGGAACGCAACCCACCAGGCTTATGACGACGCTTACATCGACACATTCTATCCGCATCAGGACCCGGATGGTCGGCGGTGGTCCCGAGCCGACCTGACCGGCGCCGGGACTCGGGACGGCGAGACCGGCCAGCCGTGGCGGGGGATTGACATCACTTCGAAAGGTAGACACTGGGCCAAAAGGCCCGCCGATTTGGACAAGCTGGACGCCGAGGGTAAGCTCCATTGGCCAAAACGAAAGGGTGGGATGCCACGTCTGAAGCTCTACCTTGACAAACAGCCGGGGGTTCCGTTGCAGGACGTATGGACGGATATCCGCCCCATCCATAACTTGGCCCCGGAGCGACTCGGTTACCCGACGCAAAAGCCCATAGCGTTACTTCGACGGGTTATCGAAGCCAGTTCCAACCCCGAAGACGTGATCTATGACCCCTTCTGCGGGTGCGGAACCACCGTCTATGCGGCTCAAGAGACGGGCCGTCAGTGGATCGGTTGCGACATTGCTATCCTCGCGGTGCGGCTCATGCGTGAGGTGCTCGCAGAACGCTACCAGCAGGTAGAAGGTGAGCACTTCGAGGTAGACGGGATTCCCGTGAGCGTAGAGCAGGCCCAGGAACTGTTCAACAAGAACCCGTTCCAGTTCGAGCACTGGATTGTGGAGCGCGTGGGCGCGTTCCCGACCAAGAAGACCGCTGACCGGGGCATAGACGGACGGCTCTACTTCGAGACGCACCAAGGCTTGCGGGCTATGGTCATGTCCGTGAAGGGCGGAGCCGTGCGGCCCACGGACGTTCGAGACTTGCGCGGTGTGCTTGAGCGCGAGCCGGACACGGAAATGGCCGGGTTCCTGTCTCTCCGGGAATCGACCAAGGCCATGAAGACGGAAGCGGCCGAAGCCCGGCAATACACCTACAACGACGTGGCCTATGATCGCATCCAGTTCCTGACGGCCAAGGACATTCTTGAAGACGGCAAGATGTTCGAGACGCCTACGCGGCTGGGCTCCAAGATCGCCACGGGGCAGATGAACATGAAACTGTAGCCGATCAGTCACGCCCGGTCAGCGTAGCATGCAGTCCAAAAGCGTACAATTCCAATTCAGAACGTCCCAAAGCCCAAGGTTACACAGTGTTCTTTCGTAGTCCGGTCGGTACTGGTCGGCGAGGGCCTGCCCATGATCGGGAGCCTGCTCGGTCACAACAAAGTTCAGGCCACCGCCCGCTATGCCCATCTCGCCAACGATCCCGTCAAGTCCGCTGCCAACCGCATTTCGAGCAGCATCGTCGAGGTCGCGGGGCAATAGACAGTTCTGTTAAACTTGTCGGAATAGATTCGCGGCCAGCGGCAGCGTCGCTCAGGGAACATCAATTGGCCTTGCGGGTCTCGGCACTTGACCGGGCTGAAACTGGCACAGGAGGACTACGGATGGCTGGATTAGGATGGGAGCGGGTCAACTACGCTTCCCTCAACACCAGGGGAAAAAGGGTATACAACTTTCAAAAGGTGTCGGCGGTCCTCGCCGACTATGGATTCAACTGCATCAGGCTGACTGGTGACTCGAACGGTGCGGATTTCTTGGCATACCACATGCCAAGCGACGACCAGATCCCCGTACGGCTGAAAACCCGTTTAACAGTCGACAAGAAGTACGAGAACAAAGGGTTGTGGACCGCCTTTCCGGTCAATGAAGATTGGTATCTCCTTGAGCACGACAAACTCCGGGACATTGTCGGCGAGAGAACGCCGGCGCTCGAAAATGAGGCGTGGCGACGAGACGGCCTTGTTTCGTGGCCTTCCCCAACAAAGGCGCTCCTCAAAGGTATTGAACCGTACCGGATTGGCCGCTGAACATGGGTGCCAATTCGGCGATCGAATGGACTGACGCAACCTGGAATCCGGTCACCGGATGTACGAAGATCACGCGCGGTTGTGACAATTGCTATGCGGCGCGGTTCGCCGAGCGATGGCGAGGCGTGACCGGGCATCCCTACGAGCAGGGATTCGATCTTCGCGTGTGGCCATCACGACTGGATCAACCCGCCCGATGGCGCAAACCGCGAATGATCTTTGTTAACTCGATGAGTGACCTTTTTCACAAACGCGTCGAGCGCCATTTCATCGACCAGGTATTCGACACGATGGAAACCGCCAACCGGCACGTCTATCAGATTCTGACGAAGCGCAGCTCGCTGATGAGAAGCTACGGCACAGGTACACTGACGGTTTGGCTCCCGATCACATTTGGTGCGGTGTATCCGTTGAAGACAACTCCGCTAACGCCAGAATACAACACCTACGGAAAGCTCCCCTTAGCGTTCGGTTCCTCTCGATCGAACCACTTCTGGGTCCGGTTGGCGACATTGATCTCGAAGGGATATCCTGGGTCATAGTTGGTGGTGAAAGCGGGCCACAGGCCCGGCCGATGCGGCCCGAGTGGGTCCGGGATATCCGGGATCGCTGCGCGCGGGCCGGCATACCCTTCTTTTTCAAGCAGTGGGGTGGACAAACACCCAAGGCTGGCGGCCGGGAACTGGAAGGGGTGGAGCACAACGCCATGCCCGAGCACCCCGCGGGAAGAACCGATCATGTCCTTCAAGTGGCATCCTGACGAGGCGCCACCTCGCATCGAAGCGCACAGCAAGGCCAAACTGAAGGTTTTGCGCCGTTACCTTCGGGCGTATTTCGACACGCTGAACGTCAACCCGCACCGTGAGGAGTTTAAACTCGATCTCATTGACGGGTTCGCCGGAGGAGGTACTTTTCTGGATGAAGACACTGTTCTTTCCGGCACTCCCTTGACCATGCTGGAAGAAGCAACGGCAGCGAAGAACAGGTTGAACCAAACACGCTTCAAGCCGCTGCACATCGACTGCAAGTTTTACTTTGTTGACAAGGAACAGGCCCACACGGATCACCTTCGGAAAGCTCTCGTTGAGCACGGCTACAATGTTGACAATGACAGGATTGTCGTCCGAAACGGTCTCTTCGAGAACGAACTTGAAGGTATTCTCAACTCGATTCGCCAGAGGCAGCCCCGTTCCGGCCGAGCCATCTTTCTTCTCGATCAAACCGGCTTCTCTCAAGTGGAACTGGCACTCGTCTCTCGCATCTTCAATGAACTACCTGCGGCGGAAGTCATACTGACCTTCGCGGCAGACGCCCTTGTCAACCATGTGGCACCGACGCCGCAGTTCGAAACGGCCGTCAAGCCGCTACAATTGTCCGCCTCGCAGATCCAAGACCTGCTCCGACACAAAGATGGCGAAGGTGGTAGGGCGTTTGCTCAAAGGTTGCTTCGCGATCAAGCTCGCTTCGTAACCGGAGCAACCTACGACACTCCTTTCTTTATTCGCCCCGAAGGGATCGCGCCGCGCGCTGTGGTTCCTCCATCTGTCACGACATCCCAAGGCTCGGGATGTCATGATTCAACAGCATTGGGAGATCCACAACACTTTCGAGCATTATGGCACTGGCGATTTCGATATGCTCGGCTGGGACACATTGAAGGACCCAGGAACCCTTCCTTTGTTTCGATTCCACGAACTCGATCACCATCTGATGCAAGAGCAGCTTTTGGAGTCGCTCCCGTGCGAACTGTTCAGTCTGGTATCGGAACAACCAGTAACCATCGACACCTTACGACACCTGCTTGCAAATCGGACAGCCGCTCGTTTTTGCGATCTTGACCGGATTGTTGTGGAACTCTGCAAGGAAAGAGAGTTTCAAATTCTCAATCCGGACGGAAAGCCGCGGTCGAGATCCTTGAGGTGGTTGCGTTCCACCGACCGAGTTGCGTTGCCTTCAACGCTGCTACTCCCCGGTATTTCTCGTCGATGATAGTACCTGCGGATAGCGGCAATACTGCCGGAGGCGGAAGAAGATCGAGCGTGATGCCCGGAAACTCGGCCCGTCGACAGGATTCTCCTGGGAGGTGCCGAATAATCGCGCCGCGTACCGCCGCAAATTAAACGCCGGTCGCGCTCGAACGCTTCGTCGGTTTCCGAGGAGGATCGACTATTCGTAGGTCAGTTTCAGCCACTTAATCGATTTGAGGTTCTGGAATTTTTCCTGAGCGGTTTCCGAGCACAAATCCCCTACCCAGACCCCATCGGGAATTTTCTTCAACTTCACCCTTCCCGGCCAATCCTTTTCGACCGAAAAGGTCCTCAGATTGTACCAGTCTAAGGCTTCGATGATCTCCTCCCTTTGATCGTACGACAGAGCCGTGGACCATTTGTCCAGAGCGACTTCCAGTTCCTTCAACATCGCGTTGTACCGGGCAGCGCGAAGGGCATTCGCAGGAATTCTCTGGTTTGTCGATTCAAGGCGTTCTTCTTCCGCCTGCATCACGCCTTCTCTCGCGTGAGTGAACAAGTGTTGAAGGTGCCTGATGGCCTGGCGTCTCGCCGCACGCCGGCGAATGTAACTAGCAGCCCCGAGAATGGCCGTAGCCGTCAAGGCCGCGATAACACCCGCGAGCGCGCTTGATGCAATAGAGTTCATTGAGTCCATAGGCATTCCTTGGTCGCCAAAGATAACGCTGGTTGGTGACTGGGCGCCGTCAAGGACGATCAGGGTCCGGCCTCCGACAGGTCATCCCGGATGTCCAGCAAAGCTGGTTCCACCGCAGCCGCGGGGCGGGATACTGCGATTGGCCATGGGAGCCACCGGTCGAGAGGATCTCCAACGTTGATCGGCGCGTCCCGACCGACGCGGCTCACGATATGGAATGGGGTACGGTGGGTTCCCGCGCCGTTTTCCGCCTTTCCCTCACATCCTTGAGCCAAGCCTCAAGCTTTTCAAGTTCCTTTAACAGTTCAGCATGGGTTGTTTCGCTCGGATTGATCGTTTCGGGTGACGCGTGCAGGTCTTCCGAAAGACGTGTGCGCGCTGCGCGCACCGCGATGACGTCGTCGTCATTGATGATAGCCAGCTTGTGGAGTGATGAGGCTTTGATTTGTGAATTATAGAAGATAGTGGCCAAAGTCACGCGTCACGGTAATCGTCGGGATCGAACTTGACGCAGAAGGCGCGGAACTTGGCGTCGGCGTTGAACACCAGGCCCCCTTGAAGATCGGAGACGTGGACAGGCGGCAAAGGGGCGAGCAGACGCCCCTGGAAGTGCTCTGCAATCAACGCGTCCAATTTCTCGCGGGAGACGGGCGGGCAGGGTGCGGCGCTTTAGGTTCTGGCCCACCACGTCGCGGATACCCGAATCGTCATCCATAGACACCAGGTCTTCAAGGACGGCGGGCCTCTCGAAACAGTCGGCGCGGGTGTCGTGCTGGTAGATGTTCAGCCCGCGACTGTTCACGGTCACAAAATCTGTCTTGACCGGAGTCACGACAACCCATCCCATCAAGAGCCAGACGGCTGGATTCATGTAGCCCTTCCCTTCGGAGGGGGCTGGTAGGTCGATTTCACCAGCTCTACCACTCGCGTGCGTTTCATGAGTCCTTCCGGCTGAAGCTCAGTTCGAGCTTCAATTCAACGGCCGACTGACCAAAGAGAACTTCCGTCTGGCCGGTCAACTGGATGAAGTCATTGAGCCACTGCATCACCCGTTGATCGGCCATCTGCCATGCTGTGTCGCACCACGGGCAACGGGTCGGAACGGCCTTCCCGCCCGGCTTATTCCAGGCCGTCTCTTGGCCACAATTTTTGCACACCAGCCGGATGGTCCGAATGTCATTCGGATTGAAGGATATCCGCGTTTCCGTGGTTATGGAAGATCAAAGCACGTTGGCCGAATACACGGCCAGTGTCAACCTCACCCTGTCCAAGCGTCCTGTAGACGCCCTTGAGCCCGAAGACAAGCCCTGGATAGCCGGATCGCCTGGGCCGGCAAGCTCACGGGTTCCGGTGTGCGTGTCCATCCCGCGGGCGCCAAGGCCTTCGTGGTAAACTCCCGCGCCGGCAAGGGCGGGCGCAGGCGGCCAACAACAAGCGCGTGGTGGTCGGGCGGGTCACCCCAGAGTTGAAATCAGTCGCTCCGACGGCACCGTGTGTACCTGCCGAGTTGTGTTCCGGCATCCTTACCCTCATCGTGAATCGCGTTACCATCGATCCTGTCGCGAATCTCCGCATGGACGGCATCGATCAGTGCAGAGGCGG
>JAPOPM010000043.1 GCA_026712905.1 Deltaproteobacteria bacterium | reverse complement strand
CCCCCCCCCGCGGTGGTCCCGTGTTCGCGGGGGGCGCCCTCCGGGGGGGGGGGGGGGTGCTTCGGATCTCTCTTCACAGACCTTTATTGCAACATTGGGGCTAACTAAGCCCCGCGGCTCAGCACCAGGACCGGCCACGCCTTCATTTCATCTTCCGACTCGGCCGACGGGATCGTGCTGCCCGTGCGCCACGACTCGACCTGGTCTCGGTAGTGCGGCGACGTCGGATTACCCGCCTGACCCGGGACGACGACGAAGCGGGAGCGGATGGGGTCGCTCAGGGTCACCAGCATGCGCATCGATACGCCGACGACCTGGTCGTAGGGGTGGGAGTGGCGGTAGTAGGAGTTGCGGATGGTGACGCCGTCGCCGTCGGCGGGGAAGGGGTCCAGCGAGAAGAAGGGGGCTAGCGGTTTCCTGTTTCCGAGGCCGTGGGCGAGGGTGAGGGTGTGGAGGCGGCCCCAGGACCAGTTGCGAGGGTCGGGGCCCTGCTGTTTCGTCAGCTCGGCTTGGGCTTCACGGAGGCTTGCCCCCAATACGGCCTTCCGGGGGTTGTCCCGGAACCACACGGATTCGGGGTCCGTGAGGATGTCGTCCAGGGGCGCCACCGCCTGGTTCAGAATCTCCGTGTAGCTCAGGTACAGTTCCTCGCTGAGATCTCTTTCCCAGAGGTTGCGCATGAGCCGGTGGTAGAGGACGTGGAAGAGGGCGGCGCCGGCGGAATTGGAGTGGCAGTCGCGGTCCCATTCCTCCAGGAGTTCTACGCAGGGCCGCAAGGACGGTTCGTCGTTGGCGATCTCCATGAGCTCAAGGCGCAGGGCGTGCAACAGCCGCTCGGCCTGAACTGACCGGGTGTCGAGCTGTATCCGGGCCATGTCTTCCATGTTCATGCGCTTCTCGCGGGTGAGCAGGTGCCGGATGCGCTCGATGCGGTACGGGGGCTCGACCAGGTCGGACAGGTAGTAGGGGTAGTCCGGGTCCGCCATGCGGTTGTTGGCGCTGGCCACGATGCCCTCGGGAGGATTGAAAAGGCGCGGCATCTCGTCAAATGGGATGGTGCCGGTCCAGTCATGATCGGCGTTCCAGCCCTCCAGGGGTAGCCACGAGGGCTCCTGGCGAGGGCGCAGGGGCACTCTTCCTGCCAGGGCATACCCGATGTTGCCCCGGGTGTCGGCGTAGATGCAGTTGAGCGAGGGTGTGACGTGATGCGCCATACCGGACAGGAACTCGTTCCAGTCCCGCGCCCGGTTGATGCCGTCCAGCAGTCCCAGCTCGTTTCCCGGCGTATGCGCGATCCATTGGAAGGACAACACCTCCCTGTTTGGAACATCCGGGTCGTGGGGCCGCGGCGGAAGGATGTCCGACAGCACCGGCCCGTGCCGGGTGTGCCGGATTTCGGTCTCCACCGGGCGGCCGCCTCGAACCGCGATGGTTTCGGGCCGGTGCTCGAACTCGGTCCAGCCCTCGGGGGTGCGGTACAGCTCCGGCTGTTCGGGGTGGATCTGCTCCCGGTAGAGGTCGCCGTCATCGCACAGGGCGGCGACGAATCCCCAGGCCACGTCGCGGTTGTGTCCGACATAGACGAAGGGGGAGCCCGGCAGCGACAGGCCCGACGCTTCCAAGGGCTGAGTTCCTCCCGCGTCGGTCACCGTGCGGAGATGATTCAGATACCAGATGCCGGGCACTGTCATTCGCAGGTGAATGTCGTTGCACAGGAGCGCGTGCTGCTCGTCCGAGTGCCCGGCGTCGACGGCCCAGCCGTTGCTTCCCTGGCCCCTGGGGGTCAGGGGATTCTCCGCGAAGCTGCCGTTGACGAAGCGCACCAGCGCCGCGCCGTGGTCGCTCAGGGCGCGGGTGATGGTGGCACCCCAGGAAGGATAACGCGGCATCAGCGTCCGCAGCTTGTCGGGGTCGTTCTCCAGGCGGCCGTGGAGTGCTAGAAAGGTGAGCCGCGTGACGAGGGCGGACGAGAGCATCAGTGCGAAGCCCTTGGCGAGGATGAGGCAGTCCGCCGGCTCCCACGGGGCAGGCCGGTGGCGCAGCAGCCGGAACTCCACCGGCAGGCGGCGCTGGTGCAGGTCCATGTAGGCGTTGACGCCGGCGCAGTAGGCCTCGACGGCGCGGGCGGATCGCTCCGACAGCAAGGGCAGGGAGAGCACGGCCGTATGCCTGATGCCCAACAGGCGGATGAAGTGGTCGACGCTCGCCATATTGCCGGACCGCAGGTGCCGCGTGAAGTCGCCGCGCGGCAGCGGCCTGTCGCCGAAGAGTTCGGCCAGCCGTCCGCTGAAGAAGCGCCGGCTCAGGTCCATCTGCCACAGGCGGTCCTGGGCGTGGATGTATCCCTGGGCGAAGAAGAGGTCGCGCTCGGTGCGGGCGGTGATGTAGGGGATGGCGAAGGGGTCCCAGCGGACCCGGACGTCGTCACGGAGTCCCGGCAGGTGGACGGTGCCCCGGCGTTGCGCGCGCGATTGGCGTGCCCAGTGGCGGAGCAGCGGCGAGAGCAGGGATGACAGGAGGTTCATGAGATCGCGCCCCACGAGCGGTTGGGCCACGGCCGTTGCCAGCGTCGGCTATATCGGGTTCTTTCCGGTGGCTCCGGGCACGGTGGCCAGCGCCGTCGCCGCCCTGGCGTACTGGCTCGTCGACCCGCTCCAGCAGGTCGCCGTGCTCGCATTGGCGGCCGTCGCCGCGTTCGTGGTGGGCGGCGTAGCCACGGGCGCCGTCTTGCGCGGCGGCGGGCCGAAAGACCCGTCGCATGTCGTGTGCGACGAAGTGGCGGGACAGTGGATCGCGCTCCTGACTCTCGCCCATGGGGGCCGCTGGGAGTTCATTCTGCTTGCGTTCCTGCTGTTCCGTTTGTTCGACGTGTGGAAGCCGCAGCCGGTGGCTTTCTTCGACCGTCGCCCGGGAGCTTGGTACGTCATGATGGACGACGTCGCGGCTGCGGTCTACGCCAACGCGGCGACCCACCTGTGCCTGTTTCTCGCCTGGGCCTGAGGTCCTCGACAAGGCCTACCGCATGAGGAAGAGCTCAGCCTGTTCCTCGCGTGCGGCTGAGAGATCCCCTGTTTCCCCCGGTTGCGGAAGGCACGGCAGCCGCCGCCGGCGCGCCCCGCCTACTGTCCCAGCCGCAGCAGCCGCGCCGCGTTGTCGCCGAGGATCTTCTGCTTGTCCGAATCCGCCAGACGCACATCCCGCACCGCGTCCACCGAGCGCTCCAGCGGGATGGGCACCGGCGGGAAGTCGCTGCCGAAGAGCACGTGGTCGGCGCCGGCGGTCTCCACCGCGCACATGACCGCGGGGGCGTGCAGGCTTACCGTGTCGTAGTAGAGCTGCTCGATGTAGGTGCTCGGTGCCCGCGGCAGCACGTCGGGTTCCCACGGGCCGAAGCTGTCGTCCTGGCGCAGTTCGTAGCCGAAGTCCAGGCGGCCGGGCAGCATCGGCAGGGCGCCGCCCAGGTGGGAGCAGATCATCACCAGGTTGGGGAAGCGCTCGAAGCCGCCGGTGAGGATGAAGCGCGCCAGCGACAAGGTGGTGTCGAAGGGCCGTCCGACCATTTCCGGCAGCCGGAAGATCTCCATCTTCTCCGCGCCGATGGTGACCCGCGGCGGGTGCACGAACAGCGGCACGTCGAGGTCGCTCACCAGCTCGAAGAAGGGCACGGCGTTGGGCGAGTCCAGGTATTCGCCGGCCACGCTGGAGTTGATCATGATGCCCTTCAGGCCGTATTCGCGCACCGCCCGCTCGGTCTCCTTGAGGAAGCGGTCGTCGCCGAAGGGCACGGCGCACGCCAGCCCCAGGAAGTGGTCGGAGTGGCGCGCGGTGGTCTCGGCGGCGAACGCGTTGAACTCCGTCACGATGTCGTACGGGTCTTTCCCCTGGGGCGTGCGGATCCAGTTGTTGCCGAAGATGGTCAGGTCCACGCCGGCCTGGGCCTGCTCGTCGATGACGCGCGGGATGTCGAAGATGGCCTGCGGCGACTTGGGATGGTACCAGCTCTGCGGCACGAGATGGGCATGGGCGTCGATAATCATGGCACGGTAACTAATGCATCCGTCCCGCGGTTTCAAGGGAGGGGCGGAATTGGCGTTGCCGCTTGACCGCTGGATGCGGCGGTGTTAACAAGGGCGGCCTTGCGCGCCGATACCGGCCACCGGTCCGAAGTGGGTGGCCAGCCCGGAGGGTGCGTGTGGACGCTATCCTGAGACATCCATGAAGCTCGACATCGAATTCAACTCGGGCGCCCAATTGCCCATGGACGCCATCCCCGCGCTGGCTCGCGCGGCGGAGGACAGCGGCTTCGACTGCGCCTGGGGAGGGGAGGCCAACAACAAGGACCCGACGGTGATGTTGGCGGCGGTGGCGGCCGTGACGAGCCGGCTCAAGGTGGGCACCGCGGTATACCACATGCTCGGGCGCACGCCCGTGAGCATGGCGCTGCACGCCGCCGGCCTCGACGAACTGTCCAACGGACGCTTTCTGTTCGGGCTCGGCATCTCCAACCCCACCATCGCCAACTGGCACGGTGTGGCGTTCGACCGGCCCTTGGCGCGCATCCGCGAGTACCTGGAGATCGTCCAGGGGGCGTTGCGGGGCGAGAAGCTGGATTACGAGGGGAGTTTCTACAGCGCGCGCGGCTTCAAGCTCGCGTTCAAGCCGTCCGGCCGTGGCGTTCCCGTCTATCTGGCGGCTTTCGGGCCGCGGATGAGCCGCCTGGCGGGGCGGCTGAGCGACGGCGTGTTGATCAACATGGCGAATCCGCCGGAGATACGCCGGATCGTCGAGAACGTGCGTGAGGGGGCCCGGCTCGCGGGCAAGGACCCGGACGCGCTGGAGATCATGTGCAAGGTGCGCTGCTGCGTGGCCCGGGACACCGGGGCGGCGCGCCAGGCACTGGGGCGCATCCTCACGTACTATGCCCTGGCGGACTACTACCGGGACCTGCTGACGCGCATGGGCTTCGGCGAGGAGGTCACGGCGATTCGCGATGCGTGGCGCGCCTCGGGTTTTCACGCGGCCGCCGCGCAGGTCACGGACCGGTTGTTCGACGGGCTGCCCCTGGTGGCGGGCGCGTCCGTGGACGAGGTACTGGACAAGGTGCGGGCCTACGGCGAGGCCGGCGCCACGCGCGTGATCCTTCCCTATGTTCCGTGCACGGACGACGTGGTGGGAGAGATCCGCGCGTTCATCGACGCGTTCGGCCGGCGCTGAAATTTCCGCGTAAAATGTTCTCGTAAAATTCCTGTGACCGCCTTGACTAACGGTCTCGGCGTGCTTGACTATACGCAGGACGATGCTTATCGAATGGCATGTCGCAAGAGCTTCGGAACCATGCAATAAGGAGAACGGTTATCGCCTTCGAACTCATCAATCCGAGCGGGCTGGAGAACCCGGTGGGGTACTCTCACTTGGCGAGCATCTCTTCCGGCCGGCTGGTGCTCGTGGCGGGACAGGCGCCGTTCAACTCCGACGGGGAAGTCGTCGGCAAGGGCGACTTCGCGGCCCAGTTCCGGCAGGTGTGGGAGAACCTGCGTACGGCCATCGAAGGAGCTGGAGGGAGCCCCCGAAACTACGCCACGTTGACCATGTACGTCACCGACGTGGACGCGTATCACGAGAACCGCAAGGAGATCGGTGCTTCCTACCGGGCGACTTTCGGAAAGCACTTCCCCGCGATTACCCTGATTCAGGTATCCGGACTCTACAACCCCGATTGTATGGTCGAAGTATCCGGGCTGGCCGTTATCGATTGATGGCTGGAGGGATAGCGGGATGGCGTGAAGCGGCACTCCGCTCCCGCCCCTCGCAGCCTTTCCACCATCTCTACCGCCATGGGAGTCGCACGCAGATGCACCACATAGAGATAGCAGGCAACGGTGTCCTGGATTCCCTGGACTCCTTCGACCCTCCCACCGAGACCGAGATCATCGGCCTGTGGCAGACCTTCCGTGCCTCCGGGTTGTCGGCAAGGCAGGCCTGGGACGCCATCGTCGCGGGAATCGCCCTGGACATGGTGTTCTCGGACGGCCGCAAGCGGCCGCGCCTGGAGCAGTAGTGGGGGTATCGGGCAGGCGGCCCCGGCTCATCGGGGCCCATCGTCAGGTCTGTTCGGCCTGGGGGTCGGCGCGCGCTAGGAGGTCCTGCAGGGCTCCCTTGTGGCGGCGTTCGACCTCGACGAGTTGGCGTAGCAGTTGGCTCTGTTCCGGCGCTTCGAGGGCCACGTACCAGACGTCGTCCAAGAGCGCGGCCTCGACACGCTTCTGATCCTCCACATCCTGGCACATCCGGTCCCAGTGATTCTTGCCGGACGGAATGCTTGAATCGAATTTGGCGACCCGGCCGCCGAGCTTCTCCACTTCTTCAAAGAGCCGCGCGCTGCTCTTTTCCTTTTCCGCCGCCATCTCCCTCAGGCGTTCCTCCATGAACGGGTAGGGCGCCTTTTCCGCGTGCAGCTTGAGCTGGTTGGCGAGCCGGGCCAGCTCCCGGTAACCGTCGGCGAGCACGGTGCGCGTGTTGCGCTCTTCGCGCTTCGCGCGGCTGCGATCAAACCAAGCCGTGATGGTCTCCGTCAGTGCCATGCTGGTAAGATAGGGGCCGTCGGAGGTTGTGTCAAGGTGCCCGCGCGTTCTTGAAAAACGCCCGTAAGAACGGTAGATTCACGGTATCCGCATGGCTGAACATCCGCCCATCGAAGTCGTCGACGATAGCGAGGAGCCGTCCGAGGACGCGCCCGTCGAACCCGTGTTGCTCGACGATGTCGACGCGCCCGTGGAGGACGCCGAAGCGGAGGAGTCCTCCGGCGCGCTGGTTCCGTTCGACGCGCTGCAGCGCTACCTTTCCGAGATCCGCCGCTATCCCATCCTGACCCGCGAGGAAGAGCACGAGCTCGCCGTCCAGTACAAGGAGCTTGGCGACATCGAGGCGGCCTACACGCTGGTGCGCTCGAACCTGCGGCTCGTGGTGATGATCGCGCGGGAATACGAGCGCGCCTTCCGCAACCTCCTGGACCTGGTCCAGGAGGGCAACATCGGACTCATGGAGAGCCTCAAGAACTTCGATCCCTACCGCGGCGTGCGTTTTCCGTCCTACGCGGTCTGGTGGATCCGCGCCTACATCATCCGCTACCTCATGAACAACTGGCGCATGGTGAAGTTGGGTACTACCCAGGCCCAGCGGCGGCTGTTCTTCAACCTGCAGAAGGAAAAGGAGAAGCTTGAGGCCGAGGGCTTCGTGCCCGGCGCCAAGCTCATCGCGCAGCGGCTGGACGTGAAGGAGTCCGAGGTGATCGAGATGGACCAGCGGCTCTCGGGCCGCGACGTCTCCACCGATGCCCCCATGGCGCAGGGCGAGTCCCTCACCCTTCTCAACACGCTCACCGACAACAGCCCCACCCCCGAGGAACGCCTGGCCGACGCAGAATACCGCGAGGCGGTGAAGGCGCGGCTCACGGCCTTCGGCGAGGGCCTCAAGGACAAGGAGCTGGTGGTCTTCCGCGAGCGTCTTCTGGCGGAGGAGCCGCTCACGCTGCGCGAGATCGGAGAGCGCTACGGCATCAGCCGGGAGCGTGTCCGGCAGATCGAGAGCCGCGTCAAGAAGAAGCTCAAGAGCTACCTCTCCGAGGAGTTCGAGGTGCTCGAAGGCTTCAACGAGCGCGCTTGATGTCGCGCGCGCGATTCTGCTAAGAATCCCGGTATGAATTTCGAGAACAGCATTGAAATCGGCGTGTCCCGGGACACCACCTGGGACTTCCTGTGGGACGTGGATCGGCTGATCGCCTGCGTTCCCGGCTGCGAGGAGGCCTCGACGGTGGAGGCGGGCAAGCTCTACAACGCGAAGATGGTCGCTCGGGTGGGGCCCTTCAAGGTCACGTTCCCCATCAAGATCGAGGTGCTGGAGAACGAGCCGAAGGACCGGATCAAGGCCCGCGCCACGGGCAGCGACAACAAGATCGGGAGCCACCTGAAGGTGGACCTGGACGTTTCGCTGGAGGATCGGGGCGAGGCTACCCAGGTGTCCGTGGTTGCCTCCGTGGACGTTCTCGGCAAGCTCGCGACCCTGGGGCACAGCATCATCAAGCGCAAGGCCGACAACGACATGGCCAAGTTCGCCGAGGCCGTCAAGAAGGAACTTGAGGGAGGAGCCTGATCCATGCTGCGTCCGTTCCGTCTGGAAGAGCCCGAAAGCGTCAAGGAGGCGTCCGAGACGCTCGCCCGCTACGGCGACTCGGCCAAGGTGTACGCGGGTGGCACCGAACTGCTCCTGGCCATGAAAGAAGGGCTGGTCCACTTCGAGTGTCTGGTCAACGTCAAGAAGATCCCCGGCCTCGATCAGGTCCGGCGCGACAACGGCAGCCTCAGAATCGGCGCCCTGAGCACCCACCGGGAGCTCGAACGTTCCGACACCTTGGCGGAGGCCTTGCCCGTCCTGGTCGAGATGGAACACAACGTCGCCAACCTGCGCGTGCGCGAGGTGGGTACCCTCGGCGGCAACCTGACCTTCGCGGAGCCTCATGCCGACCCGGGCACCCTGCTGCTGGCGCTGGACGCCACGGTGGTGGCGCAGAAGGCGGGCGGGGCACGCGAGATCCCCATGGCCGAGTTCTTCGTGGACGCGTACGAGGCGGCCATCGAGGAGGATGAGATCCTCGCCGAGATCGTGGTGCCGGTGCCTGGCGCGAACGCCGCCGTGCGTTATCGCAAGTTCGGCTACCTGGAGCGCCCGAGCGCGGGGGTGGCGCTGCACGTGATGGCGGACGACGCGCGGGAGTCGGTGCGGGACGTACGCGTGGCCGTGGGTTGCGTCGGCCCCAAGTCGATGCGGGTGGAAGAGGCCGAAGCGATGCTGCGGGGGAAGAGCCTCGATGAAGCGGCCAGCGCCGTGGCCGAGGCCGGCGACATCGCCGGGCGCGCCGGGGACGCCATCAGCGACCTTCACGGATCGGCCGAGTACAAGGAACACATCGTCAAGGTGCTGTTGACCCGCGCCTTCAACGACATTCGCGCCGAACTGGCTGGGTAGCTTCGGACGCGGCACACTAGAATCCAGCGGAGACCAACGGTTATGGCAGACTCAGGACGGCAGACCCTTCCGCTATCCTTCACGGTGAACGGGACGCGCTACGACCTCGAGGTGGAGCCGCACGAGCTGCTCCTGGACGTGATTCGCAAGCGCCTGGGACTCACCGGCGCGAAGCGCTCCTGCGACGTGCAGGTGTGCGGCGCTTGCACGCTGCTGCTCGACGGACGCCCGGTGAGTTCGTGCACCCTGCCGGCCTTCGAGGCGCGGGACAAGGACGTTCTCACCATCGAGGGCATGGCGGAGGACGGCAAGCTGCATCCGATCCAGGAAGCGTTCATCGAGTACGGCGGCTTCCAGTGCGGCTTCTGTACGCCGGGCATGATCCTCACCGCCAAGACGCTGCTGGACCAGAACCCGAACCCCACGGAAGAAGACGTCATCGAGTACATGAACGGCAACATTTGCCGCTGCACGGGTTACAAGAAGATCGTCGAGTCCATCATGGGGGTGGGGAAGCCGAACGCCGACGCGTCCTGATCCTCCAATAGAGTCTCCGCCCTTCAGGGACGGGCACGGAAATGGAAAGGGCAGGTGTCATGCGACACCTGCCCTTTTTCGTGACGGCGCGGATCAGCGTCCGTCGACCTGCCCGTGGATACGGGTCAGGCGCGGATCTCCGTGCGCATGAACTTGATGTAGGCGATGCCGAAGCATACCGCCACCAGTGCCAGCAGAGTGAAGAACATGGGCAGGATCAGGCGCATGCTCTGCCCCAGGCTCAACGGCGTGACGATCAGGCCTTCGAGTTGGCCGAGTTGCTCCGGCAGGACCGGCACCAGCGTGCGCGCCACCGGATTGAGCAGCAGGCGCACCGATTCGCTGTACAGCGTGCTCGGCGACATGCGCCCCAGAACGGTCTCGATCGTCGCCCGCTTGGTCACGTCCTCGGCCGTTGCCGGATTCGGGATGATGAGTCCGGCCGCGAAGCCGGCGAGCACGCCGATGAAAATCCCGAGGAAGAGCCAGAGGGCGATGGATGCCAGCGCCGCGGTGACCGTTCTTTGGAGCAGCATCGAGAGCAGCATGGCGAGCGCCAGCCAGAAGCCCGTGTAGGCGATGCCCACGATGACGAAGAAGAGCATGCGCCACAGCTCTTCGGCATTGGGGAAGTACCCGATGAGGGTGGTGCCCAGACCGATCACCACCAGGAAGATGGACACCCAGAGGATGGCCAGGGTGGTCAGCCCGGCCAGGAACTTGCCGTTGATGAGGCTGTCCCGGTAGATGGGCTGCGAGAGCACCCGGCTGAGGGTCCCCCGGCCGTATTCGCCGCTGATGCTGTCGAATCCGAGGGTAATGCCCACCAGCGGGCCGAAGAACCCCAGGAACGTGGAGAGTGAGAAGAAGATGGACTCGGTGGTGAGGAGCCTGAGAAACACATGTTCGGTCGGGTCGCTTTGCAGCGACGCTTGGAGCCCCTGTCCGGCGAAGTACACGGACAGGATTCCCGGTAGAATGATCAGGGCAAGCAGGATCATGAAGCGCAGGCTGCTGAAATGATCCTGGAGCTCTTTCCAATACACGACCAGCATCGCTACGCCTCCCTGAAGTACTTGAGGTAGATCTCTTCGAGCGTCGGGTCCTCGGAGCGGAGCTGCATCAGGTCGAGCCCCTGGTCCCGGATCAACGCCATAAGTTCCGGCCGCACGTCGCGGGTACACCGGATGAACCATCCGGAGGCCCGTTGTTCGCACTGGTTCACGCCGGGCAGGGCGCTCAGCATCTCTTCCATGGCGTGGTCGCCGCCGACCTCCACGAGGAAGTTCCACTGGTGCTCGTTCAAGATGGCCTTGCCCAGCTCGTCCGGACTGCCCTGCACCACCATGCGGCTGCTGACGATGATGCCGATGCGCTGGCACACCTGCTGCACCTGGTGCAGCAGGTGGGAGCACAGCAGCACGGTGAGGCCGCGCTCCTCCCGGAGCGCGCTGATCAGGGCGAGGAGCCGCGTCACCCCGTCCGGATCGATGCCCAGGGTGGGTTCGTCCAGGATGATGACCTCGGGCTCCTTGATGAGCACCTCGGCGATGCCCAGCCGCTGCTTCATGCCGCGGGAGAATTCCCGCACCGGCCGGTTGCCGTCATCGGCGAGGCCCACCTGCTCCAGCATCCCGGGGATGCGGTCCTCGGCGGCGCGGTTGAGCCGGGCGATGTACGCCAGGTTCTCGCTCGCCGTGAGGTCCTCGTAGAACCCGGGGTTCTCGGGCAGATAACCCACGCGCCGCTTTACATCCAACGGCTGGGTCTTGGGATCGAATCCGCACACCGACGCCGTCCCGTACGTGGGCTCGGTGAGCCCGAGCAGCATCAGGATGGTCGTGGTCTTGCCGGCGCCGTTGGGGCCGAGGAAGCCGAACACTTCGCCCCGGGGGATCTGCAGTTCCAGATCGCGGACCGCGACCTTGTCCCGGTAGCGCTTGGTCAATCCCTTGGTTTCGATGATGTAGTCGCTCATCGCCTTCCCAACCGAATGAAGACCGCCGCCAGTCCGAGCACCACCACGCCGACGATGAACGCCCCGATCCAGCCCCAGATGGTCGGCGTCGACACCGTGACCCTGAAGTCGAGGGACTGGCTGACATCCGGGCTGTTGGTGGTCACGGCCAGCATGTAGTCGCCCGCCACGGCACGGTCCGGCGCGGTGACCTCCATCTTCACCTCGCGCACCTCTCCGGGATTGAGGTTGTCGACCTCGTCGGGCCGGAAGTTGACATCCCACCCGTCGGGTTTGCTTGAGATGAAGGCCAGATTGGTGAGGGGCGCGGTGCCCGCGTTGGCGATGAGGAAGTCCACCTGGGACATCTCTCCGGCCGTGGTCGAGGCATTGAGCCGCCCCGTGGCCGTGCCCACGTTCAGTTCCTGTGTTCCGGCCAGCGCGACCTTCAGGTCCGCCTGCGCGGACAGGCCGGCCGAGCGCGCCACGACCACCACCGGGTACTCCCCGGGCTCACCCTGGAGCGGCGGCTGGATCTCGACGCTCAGGGTCTCGGTGGAATCCTTCTTGAGCGCGATGGACGAGATCTGGGTGTCCTCGAACTGGGGCTTGATGCGCACGACCCAGCCCGGAGGCGCCTGTGCCCCCAGCGCGGTCGTCACCGGGTTGTCGGTCTCGTTCTTGAGGTCGATGCTGAACTTGAACACCTGACCCGAATTGCCGCTCAACACCGGGTACTGGCTCTCCATCTTGAGCCCGCCGGTGTCGACCTTCTTCGCCGAGACGTTAAAGGCGATCGTGGCGGTCTCCGTCTTTTCGCCCTTGCCGTCCGTGGCCGTCACCCCCACCTCGTAGTCGCCGGGCTCCACGTCGTCCGGGAGCTTGATCTTGAGTTCGAGGGTGGTTGCTTTGTCCCCCTGGACCATGATGCCGCCCACCGGAAAACTCGGGTACCTGGAGTGGAAGGCCGCGGTCCAGCCTTCCGGCACCGATGTGGCCTCCAGCGTAACCTGTACCGTCGCCTTCCTCGGGTTGACGATCTCCGCGTCCATCTCGAAGTCCTGACCCGGCCCCACGGTGATGCCCGTGTAAGCCATGATCAGCTCGAACGGCTCCTTCTCCTCGTCCGGTATGTTGTCCGTCTGGGACGCCCCGGTCTCCGAAGTCTCGTGTGCCGTGCCCGACAGCGGCCAACCGACCGCCAGACCGGCCAGCAACAGCCAGACAAGAAAAGCCTTGCTAGTCCTCATAGAAAACCCCCCGTAGTGTGGTTTCGAAAAGTTCCGATAAGTTAAGCACGCCCGGTTGGTGAGTCAATCCCGCGAGGGCCGTCCGGCCTGTTCTCTGCCGTGCAGGGCCGGAAATATTTCGCGAGTGTGGCCCGGCGACCGCCGTTACAGCCGTCCGAGTTGACGCAGCCCCTCGTAGAGCACGATGGAAACCGCGTTGGCCAGGTTCAGGCTCCGCACCGCCGGGCTCATCATGGGGATGACGTAGCTGCGCCCCGCGTTGGCGTCGAGGAGGTCCTCCGGCAGGCCACGGGTCTCGGGTCCGAATACGAGAAAATCGTCTTCCTCGAACCGCGCCGCGACATAGGATAACTCCGCTTTTTTAGAGAAGAAATGCAGCCGCCGGTCACCGTGGCGGTCGAGAAATTCCCGCCAGGAACCGTGCACCCGAAGGTCCACGTGCGGCCAGTAGTCCAGACCGGCACGCTTGAGGTATTTGTCGTCGAGCTGGAACCCGAGCGGCTCGATCAGGTGCAGGGGACTGCGGGTGGCGGCGCACAGGCGCGCCACCGAGCCCGTGTTGGGCGGGATTTCGGGTTCGAAGAGCACGACGTTCATGTTTTCCAACCCTCTTTCCTGAGCGCGGCGCTGTCGATCAGGAACGTCACGGGTCCGTCGTTCACCAGCGACACCTTCATGTGTGCCTGGAAGGTCCCGGTGGAGACCCGCGGCCCGACAACGCGCGCCAGCCGGTCCACGAAGTCCCGGTACAGCCGGTCCGCCTCCTCCGGCGCGGCCGCGGCCGTAAGGGAAGGGCGCCGCCCCTTGCGGCAGTCGCCGTACAGGGTGAACTGGGACACCACCAGGATTTCGCCCTCGGTGTCCAGGACGGAACGGTCGAAGCGGCCGGCGCCGTCGGGAAAAATCCGAAGGTTCAGCAGCTTGTCGGCCAGGAACGCGCCGTCGTCCTCGGAATCGCCCTTGCCGACCCCGAGGAACACGCAGAGGCCGGGTCCAATGGCCGCAACCGTCTCGCCGTCGACGCTCACGTTGGCCCGTTCGACGCGTTGTAGCAGGATCCTCATGTGGTGCGTGTGGTGGCCGTTTCCCGTTGACTTCCGAACACCGTTCCGACTAACAACAGCCGGACGATTGTTCAAGCGTCCTCGGTTCGCGGAGACCCGGAAACCTGTTCCATGAGTACCATTCTCGTCACGGGAGCATGCGGCTTCATCGGCTGGAAAGTGTGCGAGTTGCTGCTCGATCGCGGTGACGCCGTCATCGCGGTCGACGACCTCAATCCCGCCTACGACGTGCGCCTCAAGGAATGGCGCCTGGAGCGGATCCGGGCGCGACCGGGCTTTTACTTCATTCGCGCGGACATCAGCGACCGCGGGGCGTTGCCGGCCCTGACGCAGGCGGTGGCAACATCCGGGCCGGTGAGGGCGGTGATCAATCTGGCCGCCCGTGCCGGGGTGCGCGCGTCGGTCGACGACCCTTGGGTCTATGTTTCCACCAACGTCGCGGGAACCCTGAACCTGCTGGAGCTGTGCCGGACGCGGCAGATCGGGAAGTTCATCCTCGCCTCCACGTCGAGCCTCTACTGCGGCGACAACCCGCGTCCCTTTCGGGAGGACGCCGCCACCGACCGCCCGCTGTCGCCGTACGCCGCGTCCAAGAAGGCCGCGGAGGTCATGGCGCACACGTATCATGCTCTTTACGGCATCGACGTCACCGTGCTGCGCTTCTTCACCGTCTACGGCCCGGCCGGCCGGCCGGACATGAGCCTCTTCCGCTTCGTCCAGTGGATCAGCGAAGGGCGGGAGGTCACGGTCTTCGGCGACGGCACCCAGCAGCGCGATTTCACCTACGTCGACGATGTCGCCCGGGGCGTCCTGGCGGCGATAACGGCCGCACCGGGCTACGAGATCATCAATCTCGGCTCCGACCGTCCCATAGTACTCAACGACGCTCTCCAACTGATCGAGCGTCTCCTCGGCCAAACTGCGACCGTCCGGTACCAGGACCGCCACCCCGCGGACGTAGACGCCACCTGGGCGGACATCTCCAAGGCCCGGCGCTTGCTGGGCTGGCAACCCGAAACGGATTTCGCCGCCGGCGTCGGCTCGCTCGTGGACTGGTACCGCCGCAACCGGGATTGGGCCAGGGACATCGCCACGTGACGGGAGGGGCGCCTCCAGCCGGTTCTGTGCGGTCCGAGCAGGCCCGAGAGTCGCCAATTCCTCGCCTTAATGCTACAAACTTCAGGGTGGATCGCCCGATCCTCCACGCCCAACGGAGAGGTGACCGAGTCCGGCTTAAGGTGCACGACTGGAAATCGTGTGTACCCCAAAAGGGTACCAGGGGTTCGAATCCCCTCCTCTCCGCCACTCAAATCAGTGATGTCGCAAGCAACATTCGGCCAGGTTTTTGGCTTGTGACCCGCCGGCGACGACGGCGTTCCCGGCCGCGGGGAGAGCCATGAAGACCGACCATCGAAACGTCCTTGTTCTCGGCACCTGTCAAATGCTGTCCGGCACGGGGCGCGGCCTCTTCATGGTGACATCCCCGGCCGTGGCACTGCTGATCGCGCCGCATCCGGCGCTTGTCACCTTGCCGACCGGGCTGATCGTGGTCGGCGCCGCCCTCGCCGCCATGCCGACGTCGCTGTTCACGCGCCGGTTCGGACGCAAGACCGGTTTTCTCTGCGGCACCGTCCTGGCTTCGGCCAGCGGCTTGTCCTGCACGGCCGCCGTCCTCTACCAGAATTTCTGGCTGCTCTTGCTGGGCGGCTTCCTGTACGGGTTGTTTTCCAGTTTCTCGCAACTCTACCGGTTCGCGGTGGCGGACGCTGCTTCGACGGAATTCCGTCCCAAGGCGATCTCTTTCGTGCTTGCGGGCGGTGTGTTCGCCGGGTTCGCGGGCCCCAATCTGGCGAACTGGGGAAAAGGGCTTCTGACAAGCCACCTCTTCGCCGGCGCGTTTCTCTTCATGATCGGAACCGGTCTGTTGGCGGCGCTGGTGCTCATGTTCCTCAACATCCCGAACCTGACCAAGGCGCAACTGGAAGGCGAGCAGCGGCCGTTGCTGGAAATCATCAAACAGCCGGTGTTCATCGTCGCCGCGGTTTCCGCGACGGTGGCTCAGAGCGTGATGAACTTTCTGATGACGGCGACGCCGGTGGCCATGATCGCCCACGGCGGCCACGCTTTCGGTTCCGTGGCCGCGGTTATCTCCTCGCACTCGGTGTCGATGTTCGCGCCCGGCTTCTTCACCGGCTCGCTGGTCAAGCGGTTCGGGGAAATTCCGATGATCGTCACGGGTCTCGCCTTGCAAGGCGCCTGTATCGGCGTCGCCCTGGTGGACATCCATGTTTTCCACTTCTGGCTGGCGATGGTGCTCCTCGGGGTCGGTTGGAACTTTACGTATACGGCCGCCACGACCCTCATGACGACCGCCTACGCCCCGTCCGAACGCAACAAGACACAGGGCATGATGAACCAGATCATCTACACGGTGGTGGCCATCGGGTCGCTTTCATCCGGCGCGGTCATCCATTTTCTTGGCTGGACCTGGGTGAATATCGGCGCCACACCGATGCTGTTCCTGGCCGTGCTCGTGACCATCTGGCATGTCGCCGCCAAGTCGAAGGCTGCCGAAGCATGACCCGGGACCCAAGGGAGGACGCCATTTCCGCCTCGACCACGTTCAACGGCTTGCGCAACACGGGTGAGCCCCTCCGCGACGGGGACTCGGTCGTTCTCTTCGACCGCAAGGACCGGGAGTACCTGAAGACCCTCCGTGCCGGCGAGACCATCTCCATCCGGGGCGGGACCATCGCGGTGGACGACCTTTTGGGCCGGCCTGACGGTTTCAGCGTGCGGTCCTCGCTGCGGGAGCGGTTCGTGGTGTTGCGCCCGACGCTCGAGCGCCTGATCCCGAACCTGCCGCGCAAGGGGCAGGTGATCTATCCCAAGGACCTGGGCCTGATCCTGATGTGGGGGGACGTCTATCCCGGGGCAACGGTGGTGGAGGCGGGGGTGGGCCCGGGGGCGCTCACGCTGGCGTTGCTGCGGGCGGTGGGACCCGAGGGGCGCGTCCTCTCCTTCGAGAACCGGGAGGAACACGCCCGCGCGGCGGAACGGAACGTGGCCCGCTACTACGGCCCGGCGCCCCAGTGGACGCTGGAGGTGGCCGACGTGGCCGACGGCCTCCGGGACCTCACCGTGGACCGGATCTTCCTCGATCTGCCGGAGCCCTGGCGCCAAACCGACCTGGCGTGGCGCGCGCTACGGCCCGGCGGCGTGTTTCTGGGCTACGTGCCGACGGTGCTCCAGGTGAAGGGGTTCGTCGATTCCCTGAAAAACCACGGCGGCTTCGCGTGCGTCGACACCATGGAGACCCTGGTCCGTTACTGGCATGTCAAGGACATGAGCGTCCGGCCCCAGCACCGCATGGTGGCCCACACCGGGTTCGTCACCACGGCCCGGCGCGTGGAAGTGGAACGGTCGGAGCCGCAGGGTCCGGCGGAACGGACGGAGTAGGGGAGGACGGCGTCGGGCGGCGACGGGAGAGGTTACTTCTTCTTGCGGCAGCCTTCGCAGTAGCAGATGTGCGTGTCGGGGTCCTGTACGAGACCTTCGTCGAGGTTGTGGCAGATCTTCTTGCACTCGAGGCAGATGAAGTAGATGCCTTCGATGGTCTTGTTGATCTTTTCCCGGTTGAGGATGCGACCCTTGAGCTTCTCGATGCGGATGCCCAGGAGGTCTTCGTATTGCCGTTTGATCTTGAGCCGGCCGGCGGCGTCGCTCGGGAGTTCCTGATCTTCGGCGTCGTCGGGTTCGTTGACCGCACCCTTGGACGCTGCCGTGTTACGAACCGCCTTTTTTGCCCTGGAAGCGGGCTTTCCCGTGCTGTCTTTGGCAGGAGTCATGCGTTGGTATCCGTGAGGAATAACTCTCCTGTCCCGCCTTGTCAACCTGGACGGGTGCCGGCCGTTGCTATCGTGAAAGCCCGACCCACAGCGTCGCCGCCAGAAACACCAGCATCAGTACCGACGAGTGGTCCAGCTTGCGCAGCACCCGATCCACCCCTTCGGCGCTGACTCCCTCGGGCGATTCGGTTTGCCGGACGAAACGGTGGGCGATGCCCATGCACTGCCAGGTCCCCAGCATGATGACGAAGAAGGCCAGCAGCAGCTTGACGGCCAGCGCGCTGCCGAACTCTTCGGAGTACGCCGTGCCGTGCAGCGCCTTGAGGTCGGTGATCCGGGAGGCTCCGGTCAGGGTGAGAATCCCGAGCAGGGCGATCTGTGTCGGGTTGTACACCCGGAGCACGCGCACGAGGAACGCGGTTCGGGCCTCCGTCCCGGCCTCGTGGCGCAACGCCGGCAGCAGCACGCGCCACAGCCCCACCACCAGCCCGATGTGAAGCGTCAGCGAAACTATGTGGAAGTCCGCGGCCAAACTGCAGGGCGGAACGGATGCTAGCCGGCGGCCTTGGAGCGCCAGCTCAGGAGCGCCCGCTTGGGGATCTGCTTGCCCGGGGCCTGGTAGTCTTCGGTGAGCCTGGCCAAGCGCTTGCCGAATTCGTCGAGTTGCTTCTTCTGGTTCTTCTCGAACGTGGCCAGCTCGCGCGCGCGCCGCTCCTGGAACTGCTGCAGCTCGCGCTGCCGGCTCTCCAGAAACGCCGCGAGGTCGGCGTTCCACCGGTCGTGGAACTGCTGCACGGTAGTGCGCACCAGGTAGTTGAGGTCGTCCTTCACCACCATCGACTTGAAGCATTCCGGGCAGAACAGCACGTTGCCGATGGTCAGGCGGCCGGTTTCCACCTCGTAGACGGCGCCGCACGCGAAGCAGTGCAGGGGTACGGGCCACGCGTCCGGGGCCGGCACCGCGATCGAGGGTTGCGACGTGTCGGCGTAAACGGCGGCCGGGGCTCCGGCAGGTTGGGGCGTGGCTGCCGGCGCGGCCGCCGCGGGCTGCGGCGGCGCGTCGGCCGCTGCCGCGGTGGCCGCCCCCTCGGCGGCCGGGGCGGCGGTGCCCGCGCCAGGGCGGAAGCGCGATTCGAAGACGTCGCCGAAGTTGGTATCGGCGTGAATCTCACGCGCCCGGCCGATGAGCACTTCTTCGGGCTCTACGTTGTTGGGGTCGGTTACGCAGCAGTCGACGGGACACACCGCGGCGCACGCTTCGTAGTCGTGGAAGCCGACACACTCGGTGCACAAGACCGGATCGATGACGTAGATCTCATCGTTCTGGGTGATGGCTTCGTTGGGACATTCGGGTTCGCAAGCGCCGCAGTTGATGCACTCGCTGGTTATCATGGTGGCCATGGACTCGAAGACCTCCTGTGTTGCCGCCGGTTCCGGGCGCCCTGTAAGGCGTGTAAAGGCACGCCGCCAAGCGTCCTTTCGGGATAACAGCGGCCGCGGGACGCGTCAAGGTTTCGCCGGCACCGAGCCCGCCGGCGTACCCTACGCGCGCTTCGCCTGGAGCGCCGCGAACACCTTCTCGGCGGTCACCGGGAGGTCCGTGATGCGCACGCCCACGGCGTCTTCCACAGCGTTGGCCACCGCCGCGGCCGTGGGAATGACCGCGGTCTCCCCGATGCTCATGCTGCCGTAGGGGCCGCTCCCCACCGGCGCTTCGGTCACCTCGGTGCGCAGCGCCGGGATGTCCTTGATGTTGGGCAGCTTGTAGTCGCCCAGGTTGGCGGTGACCACCCGGCCGCCGTCGGTGACGATGTCCTCGCAGCGGGCGAAGCCCAGGCCCATGACCACCGCGCCGTCAATCTGTCCCTGGTGGCCCAGGGGATTCAGCACGGTGCCGGTGTTGTGGGCGGTGGTGAGCCGGCGCACGGCGAACTGGCCCGTCTCCGGATCCACCTCCACCTCGGCCACCTGTGCCACCATGGAGGTCTCCGGGCCGTCCGCGGGGTTGGCGTAGTGCCCCGTGACGTTCACCGGGCCGCCCGCGGCTTCGACCAGCTCGGCGAAGGTCATGCGCCGCTCCGAGCGCAGGTGCGTGATGCCGCCGTTGGCGACCCCGAGCTCCTCGGCGGGCACGCCCATGCGTTCCGCGGCGATGCCCAGCAGCGTGGCGCGGGCCCTGTCCGCGGCGTCGAAGGCCGTGTTGCCGTGGACCCGGGTGCTGCTGCTGCCGCGCACGCCGGTATCCTTGGCCACGCGGGTTGTGTCCATGCTCTCGAAGCGCACTTGCTCCAACGGCAGATCCAGCTCCTGGGCCACCACCTGCTGCATCATGGTGTAGGCGCCGGGGCCGACGTCCACCAGGGAGGCCCCCAGGGTCGCGGCGCCGTCGGCTTCCACCCTGAGGTCGACGTACGATTCGCCGCCCTTGGACATCCAGTGGCCCAGGGCGATGCCGCGGCCGACGTTCGGTTGCTTGGGCGCGTGGTAGTTGGACGTCCGGACCGCACTGTCCAGGGTCTCGTCCGGCTGGATGTGCCCCACGGGTATGCCGGTGGGGTCGAGGTCGCCGTCGTGCACGAAGTTGATGCGCCGCAGTTCCGTGGGGTCCATGGCCAGCCGGCGCGCCACCAGGTCGAGCTGGCTCTCGTTGGCGAAGAAGCCCTGGGGGTGGCCCGGCGCGCGCATGTAGCCGCACGGCACCTTGTTGGTGTAGACGTAGCGCTCTTCCAGCAGGAAGTGGGCGATCTTGTAGGGGCCGCCGGAGCTGTGGGCGCCCACCAGATAGCCCTGGGGACGGTACGAGCCGTAGGCGCCGCTGTCGAAGAGCAGGTCCATGTGCTGGGCGACGATGAGCCCGTTCTTCTTGACCCCGGTTCGGATGGTGGTCACCGAAGCGTGGCGCGGGTTTCCCGCGATCAATTCCTCGGTGTAGTCCATGATGTACTTGACCGGCCTCCCGGTGTTCTTCGAGAGGACGTAGCAGAGGGCGAGGTCGTTGGCGTCGCCCTTGCCGCCGAAGTCCCCGCCGAGGTAGCCGGGATGGGCGACGATCCTGTCGGCCGGGATGCCCAGGGCGCCGGCCATGTGGTCGCGCAGGGCGAAGAGGCTCTTGGTGGAGGCCCACACGTCCGCGCCGTCTCCCTGGGCTTCCACGATGCAGCAGTGCGGTTCGATGTAGCCGTGGTGCACGGCCGGTGTGGTGTAGGTGTTTTCCACCACCAGGTCGGCTTCCCGGAACGCCGCCTCCACGTCGCCCTTGCGCCACTCGAGCCGGACGGCCACGTTGCTGGGTGCGTCCATGGGTTGAAGCAGGCCGGGGTAGGTGGCGACCTCCGGATGGATCAGCGGCGCGGACGGCTCCGCGGCTTCCACCGGATCCAGCACCGCCTCCAGTTCCTCGTACTCGACCTCGATGAGCGCCGTCGCGGCCTCGGCCTCGGCTTCACTGTCCGCGGCGACGGCCGCGACCTTCTCGCCGATGTAGCGCACCACCCCGTCCGCGAGAAGCGGCATGTCGACGAGCTTCTTGCCGATGCGCGCCCCTGACAGGTCCGCGCCGATCACCACCGCCCGCACCCCGGGCGCGGCCAGCGCCTTGCCCGCGTCGATGCGCACGATGCGTCCGTGGGCAATGGGGCTTCGCAGTACCTTGCACCAGAGCATCCCCGGGACCGCCATGTCCGCGGTGTAACGCGCCCGGCCCGATACCTTGTCCTCGCCCTCGTCGCGCGTCGCCGGGGCGCCTACGATTCTGCCGTTTGCCATGGTTCACCTCGTTTCCGCTCAGGGATTCAAAAGGGTGGGGAATCCAAAGTCAAGCCGGAAGAGGGGAGGCCAGCGTCCGCCGCGATAGCGCAACGGGCATCCCAAACGATTCTTGACAGCGAAAGTCGGCTCTGGTAGGCGTCCTACAGCCTGATGGCACCGCGGGTACCACGTTGTTCGCAGCGGCCCGCGACGCAAACGAAATGATTGGCTGACACGAACCGAGACGAACCAGCCCCTTCCTGGCTTGGCCGGGAGGATGCGCTGGTTTTTTTGTGGACGGTGCCAGACGCGGGAGGGAGGCGGCGGGGTGTTCGGCCAATGCGCACTCGATGGAGGACTTGATGAAGACTTTGGGTCTGATCTCGCCCAATCTGGACGATCCGACCGTTCAGGAGTACTACCGCATACTGCCCGAGGGCATCGAGATAAAGGGCCGGCCGCTCCATGTCACCACGTTCGCGGACGAGACCTTCGCCAAGGTGGAGGAGGCCTTCGCCGACGTCGTCCGCGACCTCACCAGGGATCCCCTGGATTTCCTCATGATCACGGGCGAGCTGTTCCTGTCCTACCGGGGTCCGGGCTCGGACCGGCTGGTGCTGGATTCGGTGCGGGAGATCACGCCGGTCAAGGCTTCGACGGTGCTGACCGCCGTGGTGCGCGCCTTCAAGGCACTGGACGTCTACCGCGTGGTGATGGCGTCGCCGTTTCCCCACGACCAGGACGAGAACCTCATCCGCTTCCTCGACCATTACAACATCGAGGTGGCGGCCAACCGGGGCCTCGGCTACGACAACACCGACGAGATCTGGGAGCTCCCGCCGGAGACCGGCTACGATCTCGCCGCCGCCGTCCTGGAGGAATGCCCCAACGTGGACGGCATCTACATGCCGTGCAACAAGTGGCGCGTGTCGTCGGTCATCGAACGGCTGGAAGCGGACTTGGGCAAGCCCGTCATCACCAACACCCAGGCGTGGATCTGGGAGGCGTTGCAGGGGTTGGGCATGAAGGCGTCACTTCCCGGATACGGAAGGCTGCTCAAATAGGTGGGAGACGCCTGAATTAAGCAGACACCACACTAGAACGTCGTCAGCACGACCCCTCCGAGACATATGGAAGCCGCCCCCACCAGGACCTTGAGCGTCACCCGCTCGAAGGAGCGCAGGAAGACGGTGCTCAGGATGACGGTGAAGAGAGGGGTCGTGGAAATGAGGGGCGAGACCACGACGACGTCGCCCATCTCCAGGGCGGTCATGTTGAGGGACACGGCAACGCTGTTGAGGAGCCCCGACAGGCCGAACCATCCGAGCGTCTCGCGCCGGAACACCAACTCGCGATGCCTCCCGGTGGCCCACAGGTAGAGCAACAGGGCCACGAACGCACCCCCCTGCACCACGCAGATCGCCAGCGGCACGGAGTCGATCATGCTGTAACCGAGCTTGCGCATGGGGCTCGAAAAGCCGCCCAGAAACGCGGCCAGGACCGGCAACAGCAGGTAGATCCGCTGGTAGGGGATGGCTGCCTCGGAATCCCGCATGCCCAGCAGGCTCGCTCCCAGGATGATCAGCAGCGTACCGCTGGCAATGGCTACGGTCACGGTTTCCCCCAGGATCAGCACCGCCACGAGTCCGGCGAAGAGGGGTGTGGTGTTGCGTAGCGGCGAGGCCACGGAAATGCCCACCTTGTTGGCCGAGACGAACAACAGGATCTGCGTGCAGAAGGGCGACAGCACGCCCGCTCCGGTGAACAGCAGCAGCCCCGCCGGCGCCGCGTCGTCCCAGGAGATCAGCGGCCCCAGCGCGGCGAACAGGATGACGGTGGAGGTGAAGAGCGAGAAGGAGATGGCACCCGTGGGCGTGCCGTGGTTGAGCCCAAGCCGGGAGCAGATCTGGCCCGACGAGAAGCACAGGGCGGCTCCCAGAGCCAGCAGCGGGATGTTCAGACTTTCCACGGGTCGGGTTCTTCGCCGTGCCGCGAACGGGCGCGGCGGCGAGGGACGCGCCTGTCCGGGGCACGACACCGGCGGAGCCCGCGGCGGCACGTACGCCTTGGTAGTCGGATTCCGTCGGCTTGTCAACGAAAGGGCGCCGGCCGGAATGGAACGGACGGCGTACGGGGGAGCGCGGTGAAGGGATCGGGGAAGCGGAAGAGCGGCGGCACGGAAGCGCGGGGAGGGGTTGCCGCGGGCGTCGTCGCGGCGGCTCTCGTTCTCGTGTCGTCGGCCTGCTACCTGCCGGCGATGCTCTGGGGCGGTCTGATCTGGGACGACCGCATCTGGTCCCAGGCTCCAGCGGTTCTCGAATGGTCCGGCCTACGCACCATCTGGTTCGCGCCGTCGCTCATCGAGCGCGAGGCGCACTACTGGCCCCTCGTCTACACGACGTTCTGGCTGGAACACAAGATCTGGGGCCTCGCGCCCGCCGGCTACCACATCGTCAACGTCGTGCTGCACGCGGCCAACACGGTGTTCCTGTGGCGCATCCTCGGGCGGTTGGCGGTTCCGGGAGCGGCGCTGGCCGCCGCGGTGTTCGCCGTTCACCCACTGCACGTGGAGTCGGTGGCGTGGATCATGGAGCGCAAGGACGTGCTCTCCGCGCTCTTCTACCTGGGGGCGGTGCTGGCGTGGCTGCGTTTCCTGGAACGGTCCCGCCCCTGGGACTACGGCCTCGCGCTGCTGCTGTTCGCCCTGGGGATGCTGAGCAAGTCCATCGTCGTCACCTTGCCGGTGGCGCTCCTGATCATCCAGTGGTGGAGGGAAGGACGCACCACCGGCAAGGACCTGCTGCGCGTGGCGCCGTTTTTCGCGGTGGGTTTTCTCATTGCCGTGGCGGACCTCTACTTCTACCACTTGAGGTGGGCCGAGGATCTCGTGGACTACTCGCTGGTGGAGCGGGTCCTGATCGCTTCCCGGGCGCTGTGGTTCTACGCCGGCAAGCTCGCGTGGCCGGTGGATCTTCCGGTCATCTATCCGCTCTGGCACATCGACGGCGGCGACCCAGGGGGTTGGCTGTACCTCGTAGCGGCCCTCGGGTTGGCGGCGGCACTGTGGTTCGCGCGCGGCCGTATCGGACGCGGACCGCTGGCCGGGGCGGCTTTTTTTGCCGTCACCCTGTCGCCCACGCTCGGGTTCGTGGACTTCAGCTACATGCAGTTCTCCTTCGTTGCCGACCGTTTCCAGTACCTGGCCGGCATCGGGCTCATGGCGGTGGCGGCCGGCGCGGCGTGGGTGTGGGTGGCGTGGCTTGCGGAGCGCTGGGGCCGGCGCCCGGCGCGGGTCGCGGCACTCCTGACCCTCGCCGTGGTGCTGCTTCTCCTGGGAACGCGGACTTGGCGGCATGCCGGCATATTCAGCGACGAACTGGTTTTCAACCGTCACATCATCGCCCACAACTACCGCGCCCGGGATGCTCACCGAAATCTGGCCGCGGAGTTGTTCAAGCTCGGGCGCAAGGAGGAGGCGCTGGAGCACGCGCGCATCGCCGTGACGCAGTATCCCGACTGCGCCGACTGCCACGCCGGGCTCGGCGCGGCGCTGATCGTTCTTGATCGTCCGGAGGAGGCGGAGGCGCCTCTGCGCCGCGCCTTGGAGCTGGCGCCCTACAACGAGAGTGCCCTTGGAAACACCGCCGAGCTGTTCAGGCGGCAAGGGCGGCACGAGGAGGGCCTTGCCGCAGCCGAAAGGTGGCGCAGGGTACGGCCCAACGCGGCCGACCCGCACCGGGCCATGGGCGTGGCGCTCGGCGGACTCGGCCGTCACGGTGAGGCCGAACGACACTGGCGGCGCGTCCGTGAGATCGAGCCGCACGACCCGGCTGCCGCCCAGAACCTGGCCGAGTCCATCCGCAAGCAGGGACGCTACGAGGAAGCCCTCGAGTGGTATCGGACGGTGCTGAAGGTACGGCCTGAATTTCCTCTGGCTCACGCGGCCATGGGAGACGTGCTGTTCCGTCTCTCCCGCTACGATGCCGCCGTCGACGCCTTGACGCGCGCCGTCGAACTCGCGCCGGATCTGCCCCACGTGCCGGCGTTGCTGGTCCTGGCGGCCAAGGCGTCGACGCGGCTGGGGCGCCACGCCGACGCCGCCGAACACTATGCGCGCGCGGCGGCGGCCGATCGGGGCTACGCCGAGGCCATGCTCAAGCAGGCGGTGCAATACGCGCGGAACAAGCGTTATGAGGAGGCGTTGGACGCATTCCGGACAGTGCTCGGGCTTCGACCGGACGACCCGGCCGCGCACTCCAACGTGGGCACGATGCTCTACCACCTGGGCCGGACCGACGAGGCCCTGGCGAGCTTTGACCGGGCGCTCTCCATCGATCCTGATTTCGAGAATGCGCGCAACAACCGGCGGGCGCTCATGCAGGAACGGCGCCGGACCGAAGATCGGCCCGGCGCCGCCCCCCGGGGTGGAGAATGAAGCGGGAAGGGCAAAACGGGGACTCGGCGGGCGCGGCCCCAAGTTGAAAATCCCCGGCGCTTCGGCTAGTGTCCTGCCCCACCGATGCGCGCGTAAAGATGCGCGCGCATCGCGCTTGCAGGCCCCTCATCCTGAAAAGGAGTCTTGAATGGCATATACGAGTTGGCGCGGCACAATCGGCGTGGTCAAGCCCACCATGCGCCCCGGGTCTCTGGAAGAATTCATCCGCATGATGCCGGAGGGCATCGGCATCATCCCACTCTTCATTGGTTTCCAGCGCGGCACCGCGGACGAGTTCCAGCAGGCCATGAAGGCGTACGAGGAGCGAGTCGCCGAACTCGCCGGCTACGGGGTGGATCTGATCCACCCGGAAGGGGCGCCGCCCTTCATGTTCCAAGGGGTCAAGGGCGAGCGCCGCATCATCCGCTCCTGGGAACGCAAGTACAAGACGCCCATGGTCACCGCGGGCCAGACCCAGATCGAGGCGCTCAAGGCGCTCAAGGCCAAGAAGATCCTCGGGGTCACCTACTTCACCGGCAAGATCAACGACACCTTCGCCAAGTATTTCGTGGAGGCGGGGTTCGAGGTGCTGGCCATGGAAGGCATCCCGGTGGAGTTCGAGGAAGTGGGGAAGCTCGCCGGGCAGGAAGTCTACGCCCATATCCGCAACGCGTTTCTCAAGCACAAGGGCGCCGACGCCATCTACATGCTGGGCTCCGGCTGGCGCACGCTGGACATCATCGAGCTGCTGGAACAGGACCTGCAGGTGCCGGTGGTGCACCCCGTTCCGGCCCGGGTGTGGGCCATCCAGAAGCGGCTCCATGTCAACGAGTCGGTGATGGGGTACGGGCGGCTCTTGGAGGAGATGGTATAGGCCGTCTCAGGCCCGCGCCGCCCGCCATCCCCGTAGTTGCATCAGCAACCCCGCCGCCACCAGCGCCGATCCCATCCCGAGCATGTTCCAGCCCGGCAGGATCAGCAGCACGCCGCCGGCGATGAGCACCAACCGGACGGGCCACGTGAGCAGGATCAGCCCGTAGCCGATGGTCCCGGCCGACAGGCTGACGGCGCCGACCAGGGCGGACAGGGCCGCCAGCAGCACGGCGTCCGCGGTCCCCTGCAGCAGCAACGCGGGGTGGAGCGCGAAGGAGAACGGCAACAGGTACTTGCCGATGGCAAGACGCACGGCGTCCTTGCCGGTTTCCCAGATCCCGGCGCCGCTGATGCTGCATGTGACGAACACGGTCACGCACACCGGCGGCGTGATGTGGGACGCCAGCCCCCAGTAGACCACGAACAGGTGCGCGGCGATGTCGGGCACGCCCATCAACACCAGCGCGGGCGCGCACAGCGTGGCCACGGTGATGTAGGCGGGCAGGGAATCCATGCCCATGCCCAGGATCAGGCTGGCAACGCCCACCATAGCCAGCGCGATGGGCAGGTTGCCGCCGCTCAGGTCCACCAGCGCGCGGGAGAACTTCGTCCCCAGGCCGCTCAGCCCCAGCGCCGCCACCAGCATGCCCACCGCCGCGGTGAGGATGGCCAACGGGATCCAGGCCTTCACCGCCGACACCAGGGCGCCGTGGATTTTCTCGGGGTAGAGCCGTTTGTCGCGGTCCTTGGACAGGAAGCTCACCGCCACCAGCAGCGGCAGGCTGAAGATACCGGCCATGTCCGGGTCGAACTTCTGCACCAGCATCAGGTAGATCATGAGGCCGATGGGCAGCAGGAAGAACCATCCCTTCCTGAAGGTCGCCCCCAGCGCCGGCAGCTCGCTCCGGGGCATTCCCGCCAACCCCTGCCGGGCGGCCTCGAAGTCCACCCCCATGAACACGATGACGAAGTAGAGGAAAGCGGGCACGGCGGCCGCCAGCGCGATCTGGTAGTAGGGCGCGCCCAGGAAGTCCGCCATCACGAAGGCGATGGCGCCCATGACCGGCGGCAGGATCTGGCCGCCGGCGGACGACGCCGCCTCCACCGCGCCGGCGAAGCCCGGGCGGTAGCCGGCCCGTATCATGAGCGGGATGGTCACCGCTCCGGTGGTGGCGGCGTTGGCCGACGGCGAGCCGGAGATGGTGCCGAAGAACGCCGACGCCAGCACCGCGGTCTTGGCGGCGCCGCCGCGGGTCCAGCCCGCGATGGCCATGGCCAGCTCGCTGAACCACTCGCCCACGCCGGCCCTGTGCAACAGGTGGGCGAACATCAGGAACACCATGACGATGGTGGACGCCACCCCCAGGGGCACCCCGAAGATGCCCTCGCCGGGCACGTACACCGCGTAGGTCAGCCGGTCCCACGCATAACCCTTGCCGAACAGCAGGCCCGGCAGGATGTTCTGGTACCGGGCCACGGCCAGGAACAGGCAGACGATGGTCACCAGCACCCAGCCCACCGCGCGCTTGAGCGCCACCAGCAGGGAAATGGCCAGGGAGAAGGCCAGGGCCATGCCGGCGAGGTCGAGGAAGCCGTACTCGTCGTAGTCGGTGACGTGCTCGTAGAAGAAGATGATGTAGCCCAGGGGCGCCATGGCCATGAGCAGGAGCCCCAGGTCAGCCCAGTAGCCCGCGCCGCGCCCGCCGCGCCGCCTCATGTGGATGAGATAGGCCAGCAGCAGCGCGAAGGTCAGGCTCACGGCCCGGTGGTAAGGCGTCGGATAGAAGATGCCCAGGTAGATGAAGGTCCGCCCCACCACGATGAGGTGGTAGACGGCGGTCAGGAAGGCGAGGAGATCGATGACCCGGTCCCAGGACGTGCGGGCGTCCTGGGACGGGCTCGGTTCGGGGGATCCGATGTCAGCCATGGAGTGCCTTGGCCGCCGTCAATCGCGCGAAGGCGGCACGAAGCGGGTCACTGGCTGGCGAGCAGATCCTTCTGCGTCTTGGTCAGGGCGTCCGTCCAGGCGCCGATCTCCTTGTAGTAGCGGATGGCGCCGGGGTGAAACGGGATCGTCGGATTGGCCAGGCTTCCCTTGAGTGTGTACTGCTTCGCCGAGGCGTGCACCGGATGGAACTGCTTCAGGTTTTCGAAGAACGCCTTGGTGAAGGTGTAGGCAGTGTCGTCCGCTATATCCGCCCGGGTGGCGGTGAAGGTGCCCACCGCCAGAGAATTCACGTCCGCATCGAGCCCCTTGATGGAGCCCTTGCTGATCTTGGCTTGCCGGTATCCCTGAAGCCGTGGGTCCTTGAGGATCTCCGCCGCCTTGTCCGCGGGGATGGGGATGACCTTGAGAGAGATGGACTGGGCCAGGCGCCGGATCGGCGGCGAGCCCGTCGCCGGGCTGCCGAAGGGCATCACCGCCGCGTCCGCCGCGCCCAGCTTGAGGGATTCGAGCTGTTCGTTGGTATTGCCGTGGCGGAGGATCTTCACGCCGTTCTCCGGGATGCCGTAGACCCGCATGATCGCGCGGGTGAAGGCTTCGAGGTCCGCCAGCGACTTACGCTTCCCCTGCACGGTCTTGCCGTTGAGGTCCGCCGGCGTGTTGATACCCCGGTCGCCGCGGGCGACGATGGCGCGGGCCCCGAGACCGCCCTGGAACAGCAGCCGCAGCGGCGCCTTGCCGTCCTTCTTGAACGATCCGATGCCGTGATAGCCGTGGGTCCCCGCCAGCGAGTTCAGCATCGCCACCTCGATGCGCTTCGCCGTCAGCGCCCGCACGTTGGCGTCGCTGCCGCCGATGGGCTCCACGGTCACGCTGATGTTGGAGTTCCGGCTCACGGTATCGCCCATGCCCACGGCGAGAATGTGGAAACGAGCGCCCACGGTGGATGTGCCCAGGGACAGGGCCGTCTGGGCGTTCAGTTGCGCTGCGAAACAGAAGAGTCCCGCCACCAGTATGAGACTTGCGCGTATAAGGCGTTTCATTTGTCCTCCTTGAGCGCGGTCCGATTTTGAACCCCGTACGTCTGCATCGATATCCTCGGGCAGGCCCCTAGCTAACACCGTGGGAACGGGGTGTCAATTCTTGACGCCTTTGCCGGACAAGACCCGGTCGGTGAGACATCGGGCAGGCGGAAATCCGGCCGGTGCCGACGACCCTGCGCCCGAAGGGATGGCACTCTTCATGCGTGGGCACCTGGTCCTGCCGCATCGTTGGCCATCACGTGAGAATCGGTCTTGATCAACGATTCCGCAGGAATACCCAAACCTTGGTGCAGCCGCCAGACCATCTTCAGGCTCAACGGGCGTTTTCGGTTGAGAATCTCGTAGACCCGACCACGACCGCCGATATAGGGAACCAGATCCTTCGGCGCCAGTCCGTTCTGGTCCATGTGGTAGCGGATCGCGGCGACGGGATCCGGTAGATCGAGCGGGTAGTGCTTGGCTTCCCAGGCCTCGACGAGAGTCACCAGAACATCGAGACGATCGCCCTCCGGCGTATTGCGTTTCGCCGCCATCAGGCGCTCGATTTCCTTCAGCATTCGACGGTAATCCCGCTTGGTCTTGATCGGTGTAATATCCATGGTCGACCCTCAAATCGTCTGGGCATCGATGGCGTCATAGTCCCGATGGTTGCCGATGAACCGAATGTACACGACGCGGTAGGGGTAGTTGATCCACACTACGATGCGGTACTTGTTGCCGGCGATGTTGAACACTGCCCGGCCGTCCTTGAGGATGCTGGCGTTACGAATCTCTCGTTTGACGTCTGTGGGGCTGCTCCAGTCAGCAGCCTTGACCTGACGGTACCACGCCATCACCGGCTGGCGGGCATCGGCGCGTGCGGGGTCGGCGTCGAGGAAGGACTTCAGCGTCGCCACCGCGATGATCCTCATGACGAGAACGCTAACATGATCCCATATTGGGATCAAACGGGCTGCCTCGCTCGACCTCCTTTCACCATCGGAGAAGCAGACGGTGGTGGAACGGTGGTTGGAACTGGTGGCGGAGATCAGTGTCTGGAGCAGGCGGTAGCGGATCAGTTCCGTCACCCCGGACTTGATCCGGAGTCAAGCCCGGGGTGACGTCAGATCTGATTTCGGGCACACTCAGGCCGCGTTCTGCAGCGGCGACACGTTAAGGTTGTACAGCCTCGCCACGTTGGTGTTCAGCAGCTTCGCGCGGTCGCCGGCGTCGAGCGGGCCCAGGTCCCGGGCGATGACGTCTTGCGAGTGGGGCCAAGTCGAGTTCTGGTGCGGGTAGTCGTTGGACCACATGCAGTTGTCCGCGCCGAACCAGGAGAACAGCCGCCCGCCGATGTGGTCGTTGAAGAAGGTGGCGTAGACCTGCCGGGCGAAGTATTCGCTGGGCGGCTTGTCGATTTGCAGGGGATGGGCGTGGCGGTGGCGCCGGAAGTTCTTGTCGCACTGGCCCAGCCAGAAGGGGATCCAGCCGATTTCGTTCTCCACCGAGACGATCTTGAGCCTGGGGTAGCGCTCGAGCACGCCGGAGAAGATGATGTCGAACAGCGCGTCCTCGATCTCCCGGGTCTGCTCGACGCCGATGCGGTAGCGCTTCATGCCCGTGGCCGTCTGGCGGTGCATGCTGTCGCCGAAGCCGGTGAGGATGTGCAGGTGCACCGGCATTTCCAGATCCTGGGACGCCGCCCAGAACCGCTCGTAGTGGTCCGAGGTGAACGGCAGGTCCTTGTGGGGCACCTGCCAGATCAGGGTGCCGACCATCCCTTCCTTCTTGCAGCGTTCCATCTCGGCGAGGGCGTGGTCCATGTCGAAGGCCGAGATCAGGCCGACGCCGAACAGCCGGTCCGGTGCGCCCTTGCAGTATTCGATGAGCCAGTCGTTGTAGGTGCGGAACAGGCCTTCCTGGAGCTTCGCGTCGTCGACGCAGAAGAACCCGAGTCCCAGGCTCGGGTAGAGCACCTCGCCGGACACGCCGTCGATGGCCATGTCCTTGACGCGTTCCACCGGGTCCCAGCCCCCGGGCCGCGCCACCGAGAAGCCGGCGCGGCGGAATTCCTCCACCTGCTCCGGCCGCTGTCCCGCCATGAAGAGCCCGCCCACGGCCTGCGGGATCACGTCCGGACCTCCGAACATCCAGGCGTCACGCCCTTCGTCGAAATAGGCCTTGGGCGCCCGGTCCCTCAGAGACGACGGCAACCCCTTCTCCCAGAGGTCCGGGACCTCGATCACATGCGAATCTGCCGAGATGATGGCTTCTTCCATGACGGTTCCCCCTTTTCAGGCGTTCGTTTTATCCGTTTCCCGTGCCAGTTTTGGCCCACCAGGGCGTTCATCATTCGTGACCCTATACAGTTGCGATGACACAGGCAAGAAGCGTGCGCTACCGGCCCTGGTCGAAACGTTGCGCCGCGGAGAACCGGCGCCGCTCCAACTCGTGCTCGAAGCTCACCAGCCGGCGGATCAGGGCATTGTGTGTGCTGGGCAGCGTTCAGATCGGGTGGGTTCAAGTCCCACTGGCGCTCGGGTAAGGGGCGTCATATCCAAAAGTGGGGGTAATTCCTCACTGGCCGGAGTGAGTCGATAGGCGAGACCCTAAACGGGCACGAAGCTG
>JAPOPM010000042.1 GCA_026712905.1 Deltaproteobacteria bacterium | reverse complement strand
TGGCAAGGTTGCTGCCGACGGTCACCCGCCTGACGCCCAGATCGCGAAGCTTCGGAACCGGCGGAGTGTTCGCGCCGGCCAGCACGTTCATCGGCCCGTCGATGGCGGCGGCCAGCCGGCCGATCAGCGCGCCGTCGCTGATGAACGGCACGAACGCACAACGGGCGCCGGCCTGCAGGTAGGCGTTGGCGCGGCGGACCGTCTCGGAAAACACGTCCTCGCCGTCACCATGGTGAAATCCGTCGGTGCGGGCATTGATGACCATCGGAATGCCCGCCGAATCGGCGACCGCGCGGGCCGCGCGGATGCGTTCCACCGCAACCGCGAACTCGATCAGATGTCCCGGGTTCCTCTTGTCACCGTCCTCGATGTTCATCCCGACCGCGCCAGCTCCGACGGTCCGGCGGGTCGTTTCCGCTACGTTCTCCGGCGCGGGACCGTAACCCGCTTCCATATCCGCCGAGACCGGAACGGGCACGGCGTTGGCGATACGGCGCACCGCACCGGCCATCTCCCGCAAAGAGATGTTCTCGCCGTCGCGATATCCGAGTGCGAACGCACAGCCGCCGCTGGTGGTCGCCACGGCGGCGAAACCTGTTTCCACCAGGACACACGCACTGATCGCGTCCCACGCATTGGGCAGGACGAGAAGTTCATTGCCTTCGTGCATCGCCGCGAAGGTTGCGGCACGTTTCTTCTGTTCGGACTTTGTCATCGTCTCTCGCTGGCCGAATTCCCAATAATTCCCTTTTATTTCGCCCGGTTTGAAACCGCCCCGTCATCCCGCTACTCGTACCTCCCGTCCTTGGAGGGAACGAGCTTGCCGTCTTCGTAGAAATAGCACCGTCCGGAGTCTTCCATGGGCACCTGGGCGGCCAGCACGAAGCCCTGGCCCAGGATCTCCGGGGTCGGGAGCCGTGTGAAGGCGTCGTCCGGGGCTCCTTCGGTGACGATGGGGACCCGCGGCGAGAACGTCACCACGCACACGTTGGACTCCCGCACCTCTTCCGCCAGGTAGCGGCTGAAGGTCCAGATGGCGTCCTTGGTGACCACGTAGGCGCAGGCGCCGCCGGGCGAGACTCCGCCGCCGCCGTAGAGATTGATGATGTGGCCGGAGCGCCGCGGTTCCATGTGCGCCAGCACGTGCTTCGAACACAGGAACGTGCCTCCCAGGTTGGTCTCGATGACCCGGTTCCAGAAGGACAGGTCCATGTCGCGGATCATGGGCCAGCGCGGGATGCCCCAGGCGAAATGCGGCACGATGGCGGCGTCGTTCACCAGCACGTCGATCTGCCCGAAGCGGTGGACCACTTGCTCGAACGCGCGCCGCACCGCGTTCTCGTCGCGCACGTCGGCGTTGATGCCCAGGGCGTCGGTCAACTCGCCCAACTCGGGCCCGGTCTTGTCGAGCCAGTCCTGGCTCACGTCGATGATCACGACCTTGGCCTTTTCCCGTGCGAACGTCAGCGCGGCATGGCGTCCGATGCCCTTGCCGCCGCCCGTCACCACGACCACTTTGCCTTCCAGCATGGATTCCTCCTTTGTAGGTTGTGTTGAGCGGTAGCGTAACCCTGAACCTGCACCGTACATGGCGGATTACGCTTCGCCGATCCGACCTGGCCCTTCGACTTCGCTTCGCTACGCTAAGGACGCAAGAATGCAGTGCGGTTACCGGTTCCGGCCCCGCTCCTTGAGCCCTTGGTACACTCTCTCCGCCGTTACCGGCATCTCGAACAGGCGCACGCCGACGGCGTCGGCCACGGCATTGGCGATGGCAGCCGGGGGGTTGTTGTTGGCGAACTCGCCGATAGCCTTGCCGCCGTGGGGCGCGAGGCCGCCCTCCGAGTCCACGAGCACCGTGTCGAGCCGCGGGATGTCGCGGATGCTCGGGAGCTTGTAGTCGCCCAGGTTGGCGTTGGCCACCTTGCCGTTGTCCAGCGTGAGCTCTTCCATCACCGCCTGACCCAGCCCCATGATGACGCCGCCGTCGATCTGTCCCTGATGCATGATGGGGTTGATGACGGTGCCCACGTCGTGAGCGGTGACGATGCGTTCGACCCGGGTGGCGCCGGTCTCCGGGTCCACCTCTACCTCCGCCACCTGCGCGCACACGTAGGTGGTCTCGTCGGGATAGCGGAAGTCCTCTTCCACCGTGACGGTGCGGTCGTCCGGATGCCGGGCCGCCACCTGCGCCAGGGTGAGGCTCTGTCCCGGGTCCGGGCGCAGTGAAAACGCGCCTTCGGCGTACACCACGTCCGCGGGGTCGCACTCCAGCATGCGCGCGGCGTGACCCGCGAGCTTGTCGCGCAGTTCGTTGCACGCGCGCTCCAGCGCCAGACCCGCCACATAGGTCACGCGGCTGGCGCGGGCGCCGGTGTCGTAGGGCACGGTGTCGGTGTCGCCCGTGGCCACGCGCACCCGTTCCAGCGCCACCTGCATCTGCTCGGCCACGAGCTGGCGCAGGATCGTGTGGGTGCCGGTGCCCTGGTCCACCGTGGGGCTCAGCACGGTCAGGGTCCCGTCGGTCCCGGCGGTGACGGCGATGCCGGTCTCGCCGCCGGAGATGTGCCGCCCGTAGACGGCCACCCCGCGGCCGCGGTTGGGGCCGGACCGGGGCGCGTGCCAGTCCGCCGCCTCCAGCGCCCGCGCCAGCACCGCGTGGACCTGCAGGCCGGGGAGGCGTTTGCCGATGGCGTCCTCCTCGTTGGCGCGCAGCACGTTGCGCAGGCGGAACTCGCCCGGGTCCATGCCGAGCTCCCGCGCGAGGATGTCGGTGTGGGACTCCAGCGCGAAGAAGGTCGGGATGGAGCCCGGACTGCGGTAGTAACCGCCTGGCGTCGTGTTGGTGTAGACCTGCAGGAACTCGAACTCGGCGTTGTCCACGCGGTAGAGGCCGCCGACGTAGTGCCAGGTGGCGAACGACGCGCTCGCCTTGGTGCCGCCGTAGGCGCCGCCGGCGTGCCATGCCTTGAGGCGGCGCGCGACGATGCGGCCGTCGCGCTTGAGGCCGCTGCGGATGGTCATCACCGTGGCCTCGTCCGGGTTGCAGGCGGCCAGTTCCTCCGCGTAGGTCATGACGATCTTCACCGGCCGGCCGGATTCGCGCGCCAGGAAATAGGCCACGGGCAGGTCGCGCGCATCCCCCTTGGCGCCGAACTCGCCGCCCACGTTCACCGAATGCACGCGCACGCGCGTGTGCTCCATCCCCAGGGTGTCGGCGAGCATGCGGCGGGTGCGGAAGGGGTCCTTGGTGGAGGCCCAGACCTGCACGCGGCCGTCGGGATCGATGGACAGGAGCCCGGCGTGGGGCTCCAGGTAGCCCTGGTGGCGCCCGGGTATGCGGAAGGTATGCTCCAGCACCACGTCGGCCTCGCGGAACCCTTGCTCCACGTCTCCCTTGCGCCAGGCCAGGCGGGTGAGGCCGTTGCGCACGTCGGTGGCCAGGCGTTCGCGCGGCGCGCCATCGTAGGCGGCGACGTCGTCGTGCAGCAGCGGCGCGTCGGGCTCGGTGGCGGCCACCGGATCGAACACCGCGGGCAGGACCTCGTAGTCCACCTCGATGAGCGCCAGGGCGGCCTCGGCCTGCTCGGGCGTATCCGCCGCCACCGCGGCGACCCGGTCTCCGACGTAGCGCACCCGGTCCCAGCACAGCACCGGCAGGTCGCGGATCTGCTTGCCCATGTAGTGGTTCGGGACATCCGGCCCCGTGACCACGGCCCGGACTCCGGGGGCGTTACGCGCCCGCCGGGCGTCGATGGAACGGATGCGCGCGTGGGGATGCGGGCTGCGCAGGATCTTGCCCCACAGCATCCCCTGGAGCGGAACGTCCGCGGCGTAGCGAGTGCGGCCCGTGACCTTGTCCGGTCCCTCGGCGCGGAGAACGGAGGTGCCGACTATCTTGGAGTTCGTCATGGCTGCGGTCCCGTAGGCCTATTCGACCTCTCTCCACCCATGGCTTCCCGCCCCCGATCGGGGTCGAGGGCAAGCTTCCGCGGGAATGACGCTTCGGGGCGTCGGTGCCGACTCTTGCCCGAGCGGAGCCTTGACACAGCCTGGCAAGCGGAAATCCTGTTCGATGACTTCTTACGATTCCGGCATCAGCGAGCGCCTGCCGAACCACCAGAATATCAGGATGAGCGGCGTCAGCACGACGGTCATCAGCAACGTGACCGCGGCGGCCAAGCTGGTGGCGCTCGAGTTCCAGTAGCTCCAGATCACCGCCGGGAGCGTGATGTTGTCGTGGCTGATGAGGAACGCCGCCACGGTGAGTTCCCGGTACACCAGGATGGCGGACCAGATCCACACCGACATGATGGTGGGACGCAGCAGCGGCACGAGGATGCGCCAGGAAGTCCGCACCGGGGACAGGCCCGAGGTGTATGCCGCTTCCTCCAGTTCCTTGTGTATCTGGAGCAGCGAGCTGTTCAGGGCGCGGGTGGCGAAGGCCAGCCGCGACACCACGTAGACGATGGCGATAAGCCACACCGTGCCGTAGAGCGGCAGGAAGCCCTTGAGCACGAACAGCGACAGCAGCAGCGCGGCGATGGCCAGGATCACCTCCGGCAGGGCGTGGGGCAGGAAAGCGCCGAACTCCAGCACGTAGCGGTATCGGCTGCCGGAACGCACGATGAGCCATGACATGGCGAACGCGACCACCAGGGTTATGGTTGGCACCAGCGCCACCAGCAGCACGGTGTTGGTGAGGCCCCGGTATACCAGATCCCAGTCGACCCGCTCGAAGGCCGTGAGGGACATGCGGCTGAGCATTTCCCAGGAGGGCGGCGCCACGTACGGGGTCAGCGCGACGTAGGCGATGAGCAGCAGCGGCAGCAGCTTGGACGCGACGACATAGAGGCCGATAAAGGCCCAGCCCACCCAGCCCCAGCGGCCGATGTCCACGAGAGTGGGGCGATAGCCCTTGCCGGTCACGACTTCGTAGCGGTGCCCCTGGCGCAGCACCGAGCTGTACCACCAGGTCAGCAGCACCGCGAGGCCGATCATCAGGACGCCCAGCGCCGCGGTGACCCCGTGTTCCGGGAACTCGTCGTCGCCAGGGTTCGTCTTGAGGTAGACGAAGGTGCTGAGCATGTACACGCGGTTGCCGAGGCCGATGATGGCCGGGATGTCGAAGGTGGCGATGGCGATGGTGGCGATGTAGATGACCGCGGCCAGGATGGCGGGGAAGGCCAGCGGCAGGGTCACCCGGCGTAGGGTGGCGAAGAGGCTCATGCCGTGGATCTTGGCGGCCTCCTCCAGCGACGGGTTCATGGCGCGGAACATTTGCGCCGTCAGGATGAACGCCAGCGCCGCGAGACTGAGTCCCTGCACGAAGCCCATGCCCGCCGGCGTGGCGATGTTGAAGGGTCCCTGCTCGAGGCCGAAAATGTTTACCAGCCAGCGGTTCATGAAGCCCATGCGCTGGTGCGCCATGAAGGTCCACCCCATGGCCGTGTAGATGCCGGGAATCAGCAGCCCGAGGGTCATGGTGGCGTACACCAGACCCTTGCCGGGCATGGTGGTGCGTTCGGTGAGCCAGGCGATGGGTAGCCCGATGATCAGCGCCACCAGCGTGGTGACGACGGTGAAAATGAGGGTGTTGAAAGTGACCCGGGCGACGAAAGGGTCGCCCAGCAGTTCGGCGTAGTTGTCAAGGCTGTAGTCGGCCTCGAAGCTGCCCAGGATGCCGGTCTGGAAGCTGATCCACACCAGCACGGCCACCAACACGAAGATCACCAGCAACGGGATGCTGGCGAGCCCCGTGAGGACGGGTGATACCCTTGGCCGGAGGGCGCGAAGCCGGGGCCAGCCTGCGACTTGTTCCATGGTGGCTGCGGGCGGGCCGCCGGCCCGCCCGCGTCCTCTGCGCCGCTAGTTGGTCTTGCCTTCCGCCAGGATCTTCTCGAGTTCCTTGCGGGTAGCGCGATACGTGGTCTGGCTCCCCAGCCATTGCGGTGAGTTGACGACCACCTTGGCGCCCTGGGCCTTGGCCACATCGAGCGTCTTGCGCTGCTGGGACTCCGGATAGAGGTGAAAGTCCAGGCCGTTCCTTTCCCACATCCACTTCTGGCCTTCCGGCGTGTGCAGATACGCCACGAAGAGGGCGGCAGCGGCGGGGGCCTGCGCATGCACCGGCACGGAGCCGTAGCGGGTGTGGGAGACCACCGCCTCCTTCACCACGGCGTAACCCAGCGGGACTCCTTCACTCTTGTACCGGTTGACGTACTGGTCGCCGCAACTGAACACCAGCATGGCGAACTCGCCGCTGGTGAGCTTGTCAACCGCGCCGCACCGGATCAGCCCGCCGATCTGCTTGGCGAGCTTCTTCGTGTAGTCCACCATGACTTCCTTGCCCAGGAGGTCGTCCATGGCGAACTCACGCACGCCCGCGGCATAAGGAGTGGAAGCGATCTTGCCCTTCCACTTGGGGTCGAGGACGTCGTGCATGCTCTTGGGGATGTCGTCGCCCTTCACCACGTCGGAGTTGAACATGATGCCCACGAGCGTCGAAGCGGAGGCCAGCGCGTTGCCGTTGGGGCCCAAGGGATCGAATCCGGGCTCGGGATCCAGCATCGGCCGACCGAGATACGCTTTCCAGGGCAGCGAGCGCGTCAGCCCCACCTTGCTGGCCTGCAGCACGCCTCCGGAGTTGCCCCAAACGACGTCCGTGCTGGCGGGCTGCCCGGCCTTCATCTCACGGGTCAGATTGCCGATCATGCGCGTCATGGACGGGCCCGGGGTGAACTTCGGCTTGATATTGGTGCCGTACATCTTGTTCATGGCGGCGATGACCTCAGCGAAGCCCTTGCCGCCGCTCAGGCTGGACGACGACCACATGGCGCGAAGCGTCGTCTCTTTCTTGGCGGCCTCCACCAGCTCCTGCAGGTTCTTGGGAGCGTCGGCCGCATAGGCCCCGGCGGCCAGGAACAGGGAGCATAAAGCCGCGCACAGGGCGACGGCCCACCTTTGGTTGCGTTTGATATCGAGCATCAGTCTCCTCCTTCGGTGTTGGGTTTCTGACACGGAAACCCCTTCTACCAGTTTTCGGGGCAGGTGCAAATCAACCGCAATGTTGCAACAAGAGCCTACACCCCGCTCGTCGTCGCGCCTTGCCCACGACGAAAAATCCTCGGCATATTATTGACGCGAACCAACCGGACACTAGCTCTGCTTGCCCACCGAGTTCACGAAGGTCGTGTTTTTCTCGTCCGCCGCGAATACCATGACATCGTCGGGCATCACGCGGAGCGAGAGCATGCCGCCGTGGGTCGTGGGCACCGCGCGGCTCTTGCCGGTGAGTGGAATGTCGCCAACGGTCGCGTCGTAGACGAACTGATCGCCCAGAAAGATGCTGGAGGTCAGGCGCGCCTCGAAGGTGTTTTCCGCCGACTCGTCCGCCGGCTCGGCGTACTGGATGCACTCGGGCCGGAATCCCACGAACACCTCCGTACCTGGTTCGGTGTCGCCGGACGCACGGAAGCGCCCGATCCGGGTCTCCACCAGGTTGGCCTCCACACTGCGGCCCGGAAGCCAGTTCACCGAACCGAAGAACTCGGCCACCTCGGTGCAGTTGGGGCTGCGGTAGAGCTCCGTGGGACTGCCGTACTGCAGCAGCTCGCCCAGGCTCATGAGGGCGATCTTGTCGGCCATGGCCATGGCCTCGATCTGGTCGTGGGTGACGTAGAGCACGGTGGCGCCGAGTTGTTTGGCCAAGTCGCGGATGCGCCCGCGCACGTCCTCGCGCAGGCGCGCGTCGAGGTTGCTCAGGGGCTCGTCCATGAGCAGCACCCTGGGGTTCACGGCGATGGCACGGGCCAGCGCCACCCGTTGCTGCTGGCCGCCGCTCAGCAGCGTGGACGGACGGTCGATCTGCTCGTCGAGCTGCACCATGTGGAGCGCGTTCCGCACCCGGCCGTTGATCTGCTGGCGCGGGATCTTCTGGGCGCCCTCGCGCAAGGGCAGGGCGACGTTGTCGAACACCGTCAGGTGCGGCCACACGGCGTAGGACTGGAACACCATCCCGAAGTTTCGGTCTTGGGGCGGCACCCACACCGGCGGATCGTCGCCGAACACGGTGCGGTCGGCGATCTGGATCTCGCCGCTGTTGGGGGTCTCGAGTCCCGCCACGCAGCGCAGCAGCGTGGTCTTGCCCGAGCCGCTGGCGCCGACGATGACGAAGAACTCCCCCTCCTCGACGTCGAGGTCGAGCTTCTTGAGCGCCGCGACCTTGCCGTCGGTGACGATGAACTCCTTGCGTAGTGCCCGGATCGTGATCATACGGATTTCGTGCTCACTTCCATTCCAGGATTCGAGCGGTACATGTCGCCATTGGCATGGTGCCACCCGAGGGTATGCGTGACAACCGGTATGCGCGACAACCGCGGGGCCCTGCTTGTCGAGCAGAAGTGTGTCTGCCTACTCCAGCCCGGCGGGCGTTGTCAAACCGGTAGACTCCCCTGGGGCCAACTGGTAATTAGACTGAATTCCCGCCCCCGATCGGGGTCCAGGGGCAAGCTCCCGCGGGAATGAGGGACTGGCTTCGAACCGGGAGACCTGCTTTGCATCAAGACCTGCGAGAATTCCTAGACGTGCTGGAACGAGAGGGCCAGTTGCTGGAAGTGAACCGGGAGGTGGACACGCGTTTCGAGGTCGCCGCCGGCATCCGCAAGAGCTCCGACGTGGGCGGCCCCGCGCTGTTGTTCAACAACGTCAAGGACCATCCCGACTGGCGCGTGCTCGGAGCGCTGTACGCCACCCGGCGGCTGGTGGCGCTGGGCCTGGGGGTCACCGAGGACAAGCTGCTGGAGCGCTACCTGACGCTGGAGGAGGCGCGCATTCCCTCCGAGATGGTGTCCACCGGTCCGGTCAAGGAAGTGCGCTGGACCGGCGACGACATCGACCTCGACAAGCTGCCCATCTGCGTCCACTCGGAGAAGGACTGCGGCGCGTACGTCACCATCGGCGTCCAGATCGGCAAGGATCCCGAGACGCGCATTCCCAACGTATCCATCCACCGGATGCTGCGGCTGGCCAAGGACAAGCTGTCCCTGTGGGCGCCGGCAGACCATCACCTGGGGCGCATGATCCTCAAGGCCGAGGACCGGGGCGAGGGGCTGGAGGTGGCCACGGCCATCGGCGTGGACCCGGCCATCATCATCGGCTCCCAGGCGCGCGTGCCTTACGGCGTGGACGAGTTCGCGGTTGCGGGCGGCCTGCGCGGCGCGCCCGTGCAGTTGACCAAGTGCGACACCATCGACGTGGACGTGCCCGCCCACGCCGAAGTGGTGATCGAGGGGGTGACCATCCCCGGAGAGCGGGTGTCGGACGGCCCCTACGGCGAGTACCCGGGCACCTACAGCGAGAGCAAGCAGGCGCCGGTGATACAGGTCACCGCCGTTACCATGCGGCGCAACCCCATCTACGAGACCTGCCTCACGGGCATGCCGGTGACCGAGAACCACACCCTCATCGAATGCGCCAACGCGGCGCTCGTGTATCGCACGGTGGCGTCCATCACGCCGGAGATCAAGGACTTCAGCGTCAGCGCCGGCGGCACCTTCCGGCACCACGCCGTGGTGTCCATGCGCAAGCGCCACGACGCGGAGGCGCGCAATGTCATCCTGGCGCTGCTGGCCACGGGCGCGGGCTTCAAGCGCGTGGTCGTCGTGGACGAGGACATCAACGTGCACGATCCGGTGGACGTGGAATGGGCCGTCAACACGCGCGTCCAGCCGGACAAGGACGTCATCATCGTGCCGAACCTGGCCATGTCCACCCTCGACCCTTCGGCTCCGGCGCCGCGCACGACCGCGGTCTGGGGCATCGACGCCACCATGCCGCTGCACGACAACGAGTACTACCGCAAGGTCGTGGTGCCCGGCGTCGACAAGGTCGACTACATCTGAGGCGGTTAGCCGGCGCCGTTGACAACCCTTCCGGGGGATCATGAAACACTTTGAATACCTGGAACCCGCCACCGTGGATGAAGCCTGCGGGCTGCTCAAGCAATACGCCGGCAACGCGCGCGTGTTCGCCGGCGGCAGCTCCCTCACCATCCTGCTCAAACAGGGTTTCCTGCAGCCCGACGCGCTGATCAACATCAAGAAGATCGACGCGCTGCGGCGCATCGAGGAGTCGGGCGGCGACCTGATCATCGGCGCGCTGGTGACACACCACGACATCGAGACGTCGAGCCTCCTGGCCCAGCGCCTGCCGGTGCTGTGCGAGCTGGAGCACGACGTGGCCAATATCCGCGTGCGCAACATGGCCACGGTGGGGGGCAACATCGCCTCGGGCGAGCCGTTGACCGACCTGCCGTGCGTGTTCATCACCCTGGACGCCACCGTGCGCATCGCCAACACCTCGGGCGGACGCACGCTGCCGCTGGAAGAAGTCTTCCTGGACTACTACGAGACCCAGTTGCAGGAGGACGAGGTGCTCACGCACGTGGTGATCCCGCCGCTCCCGGCCCACAGCGCCATCGACTACGTGCGTTTCTCCAGCAGCTCGGTGGTGGACAAGCCGTGCATCGGCGTGGCCGTGCGCATGTCGGTGAACCCGGACGACGGCGCCTGCGGCGACGTGCGCATCGGCCTGGGCTGCGTCGCGCCCACGCCCATGCGTGCGCGCAACGCCGAGGCGGCGCTGGAAGGGAAGCCGCTGACGGACGAGAACCTCCAGGCGGCGGCCCGGGCCGCCGCCGATGAAAGCGACCCAATGGACGACCTGCGCGGTTCCGAGCGCTACAAGCGCGAGATGGTGGCGGCGCTGGTGCGCCGGCTGGCGTCCAGGGTGTACGAGAAGGCGAGAGGCAACGGTTGAGGTTGACCCCGGTTGGGTACGAGTTGCCACCGACGCCCCGAATCGTCATTCGCGCGGAACAGGCTGTGTCAAAAACTCGTGAGGCACGCACCCTACGGATCGTCATTCCCGCGAACGCGGGAATCCATGGGTTGGGAGGGGCCGATCGGGCGTGGTACCCCGCCTCGCCCCGCCTGGATTCCCGCTTCCGCGGGAATGACGAATCGGGGTGTTGGTGCCGAATGACGAATCGGGGTGTTGGTGCCGTTTCGTGGCCGAGCGGAGTTTTGATACAGCCGGTTTCCCGGGCGTGACGGATTCGGGGCCGGCGCCCTGCTGAATGAAGACGAACAGGGACGGAGAGGACTTTACGGATGAAGAAGGCCATCACCATGGAGGTCAACGGCGCGTCGTGCCAAGTGGAAGTGGACCCGTGGCGCACGCTGCTGGACGTGGTGCGGGAGGAGCTGGACCTCACCGGCGCCAAGCTGGGGTGCGACATCCAGGTGTGCGGCGCGTGCACGCTCCTGGTCGACGGCAAGCCCGTGAGCGCGTGCTCGGTGCTGGCGGTGGACGCGGACGGGCGCAAGGTCACCACGGTGGAGGGGTTGGCCGACAGTGACCGGCTGCACCCGTTGCAGGAGGCGTTCATGAAGTACGGGGCGCTTCAGTGCGGCTATTGCACTTCGGGCTTCCTGCTCACCGCCAAGGCCATGCTGGACGAGAATCCCCGCCCCGACGACGAGCAGATCAAGAGCTACATGGGTGGCAGCTTCTGCCGCTGCGGCTGCTACCAAGAGATCATGCAGGCCATCCGCAGCGTGGCCCAGGCATAGGAACACGTGGCGTGAGGTTTCAAAGGAGCGTGTCATGGCGATAAGCGAGAGGCCGCTGAGCGCGCAGGACGGACAGCGGCTGGACTACCAGGCGAAGCTCACGGGCCGGGCCGCGTACCTGGCGGACATGAAGATGCCCGGGGTCCTGGAGGGGGTCGTTCTCCGCAGCCCGGTGGCCCACGCGTGGATCCGCTACGTGGACGCGTCCGAGGCCCTCAAGGTGCCGGGGGTGGTGGCGGTCTACACCAAGGACGACGTGGTCCAGGGCACCGGCATCGAGCCCTACTACGGCCCGGTGTTCAAGGACCAGACCATCGTGGCGGTGGACAAGGTCCGGCACGTGGGCGATCCGGTGGCGGCGGTGGCGGCACAGACCCGGGAGGCCGCCGAGGAGGCGGCGAACCTCATCGTGGTGGAGTACGAGGACCTGCCGCCGGTGATGGAGGTGCAGGACTCGGTCAAGGCGGACGCCATCCTGGTGCACGAGACCGTGCGCATTCCGGAGCACGGCTTCGCCGACCTGGCGGAGCTGAAGCCCATCGAGAACACCAACGTCTGCACCCATTTCAAGCTGCGCAAGGGAGATATCGAGCAGGGGTTCGCCGAATGCGCCCACGTTTTCGAGGACACCTTCATCCTGCCCACCACCCAGCACGTGGCGCTGGAGCCCCACGGCTGCATCGCGGCGTTCCAGCCCGACGGGCGCGTGAAC
>JAPOPM010000041.1 GCA_026712905.1 Deltaproteobacteria bacterium | reverse complement strand
TCCGCTGGGCCGCGGCCAGGACCCGGTGAGGGAGGAAGCTCATGCACTGCTGGAGGATCACACACTATTCGGCGGGCGACGTCCCCTCGCGCCAGTACACGGTGAGGGCCCGCAGTCGCGAGGCGGCCAGGCGGAGACTCGCCGCCGCAATCCAGGTCCCCCTGTGGACTCTCAGGTAATCTGAAAGGAGGAATTCCAATGGACCTCACTCGTGAAGCCATGCTGGTCAGCCTCCGCATCAGCGCGTGGTCCGGCCGGCTCTACGACCGGGAGGCGAGCGACCATGTCGCCGCCCACCACGACGCGAGCGCCAGCGCGGGCCGGTACAACAAGCGCTTGTTGCCCAAGGCGGCTCTGGCCGCGCTCAACGCCACCATGAGCGAAACCCGCATTCAGCATTATGCCCAGTCGCTGCCCTGGGACGACAAGGGCTCCCGCCTCCTCACCGTCGCCAACTACGAGCACTACACCCAGGTCATGGACGGGCTCCGGGAGCGGCTGGTGCGCCAGCGCGCCCGCTTCATCGAGGACTACGACGACTACATCGAACAGGCCCGGCTGGATCTGGGCAAGCTCTTCCGGATCGGGGAGTATCCGTCGAAGGAGGATCTCCGGGACAGGTTTTCCATCCGCTACCGCATCACCCCGGTGCCGGACGCCGACCACTTCATCGCCAGGCTCGCCTCGGACGACACCGAGCGGGTGAAGCGCGACATCGAGCGCCACATCGAGGAGCAGCTCCACGACGCCGTGGGCGATCTCTACCGGCGCCTGGCCGAGGCGGTGGAAAGGGTCTCGGAGCGCCTGACCGAGGACGGGGACGGCAAGCCCCTGGTGTTCCGGGACACCATGATCTCCAACATCCGGGACCTGGTCGACGTGGTTCCCCGGCTCAACATCTTCGGCGACCAGAGGCTCGCGCGTCTCTGCGAGCACGTGAAGGAGAGGATCGCGGGCGTGGAGCCGGATTCGCTCCGTCCGTCCGGGGCCTTCGACCCCGTTGTCCGGGCGCAGGTGAAGCGCGACGCCGACGCGCTCATGGAGCCGTTCGCGGGCTACTTCACCACGCCGTCCGAACCGGTACGGGAGGTGGCCTGATGGCCGCGAAGGCGCTCGACGAGTCCGCGCTCCGGGTGAGCGACTGCGTGACCGAAATCCTGCGGAAGCAGCCCTTCTTCGGGAGTCTTGTCCTGAGGCTCCCGCTCCGCGCCGATCCCACGCGCCGGACGCTGGCGAGCGACGGAGCGGAGATCCGCTACTCGCCCGACTGGGTGGCTAAGACCGACGCGCACCTGATCGAGACCGCCATGGCGCGGGTGGTGATGGCGTGTGCTCTCAAGCACCACACCCGCCGGGGCGAACGGGATCCGGAACGGTGGCAGGCGGCCTCGCAACTCGTGACTCATGCGCTCTTGCGCGATGCCGGCTTCACGCTCCCGCCCGACACCCAAGCCTGGGATGACCTGAGCGTGGAGCAGGCATATGATCGCCTGCCGGAGCCCGGGGAAGACGATTCGGGTGACGAAGGGAACGCGTCCCAGGATGCCGGCGGCGCGGGCGCCGGGGCGGGCGGCCAGCCGCCTTCCGCCGGGGAAGGCGATGAATCCGGCGATCCGTCTGATCCGACCGCTGACAGCGAAGGTGAGGAGGAGATCTCCCAGGATCGGGATGGCGCATCGGGTGCGCCGCCGAGCCATGACCCTTCCGGCACCGGCGAGGTCATGGACGCCGACTCCCGCCCGAGCGATGGCTGCGATACCGGCCAGGCGTCTGTGGACACGGCCGCTGAGGAGCAGGCCTGGGACGAGGCCATGCACCAGGCCCTCAGCATCGCCAAGGCCGAGGGCAAGGCCCCGGGCGGCGTCGAGGAGACGGTCCGGAACGCCCACACGAGCACGCTCGACTGGCGCACGCTGCTGCGCCGCTACATGACGGACGCTTCGAACAGTGATTACAGCTCGAGCCTCCCCAACCGGCGCTTCATCGCCTCCGGCCTCTACCTGCCCTCGATCCGCTCGGAGGGCATCGAGACCATCGCCGTCATCGTCGACAC
>JAPOPM010000040.1 GCA_026712905.1 Deltaproteobacteria bacterium | reverse complement strand
GCAAAGAGGTATGCCGCGTCATGCGGGCCCGGCGACGCCTCGGGATGATACTGGACCGAGAAGATCGGATGCTCGCGGTGCCGGAGCCCCTCCACGGTCCGGTCGTTGAGGTTCACGTGGGTCACCTCCACCGCGCCCTTGAGCGAATCCGCGTCCACCGCGAAACCATGGTTCTGGGTGGTGATCTCCACTTTTTCGGTGGTGAGGTCCATGACCGGCTGGTTGCCGCCGTGATGGCCGAACTTGAGCTTGAAGGTGCGTCCGCCCATGGCCAAGCCCAGGATCTGGTGTCCCAGGCAGATGCCGAAGATGGGGCGCCGGCCCAGCAGTTGCCGCACGTTGTCCGCGGCGTAGGGGACGGCGGCGGGATCTCCCGGGCCGTTGGACAGGAAGATCCCGTCCGGCTCCAGCGCCAGCGCGTCGGCGGCGGACGTCCACGCGGGCACCACCGTGACCGCGCAGCCGGCCTCCACCAGGCCTCGCAGGATGTTGAACTTGATGCCGAAGTCGTAAGCCACCACGTGAAACTCCGGCTCCCGCCCGGCACCGAAGCCGCTTCCCATCCGCCAGGCTCCCTGGTCCCAGCGGTAGGGCTCCCGGCAGGTGACGTTCTTTACCAGATCCCGGCCGACAACCCCTTCTATTTGTTGTGCTTTCGTGGCCAGTTCCGCCGCGTCCCGGCTGACCGTGGAGATGATCCCCTCCTGGGCGCCGCGCTCGCGTATGTGGGTCACCAGGGAGCGCGTATCCACCCCTTCGATGCCCACGATGCCGTGCTGCCGCATGTAGACGTGCAGCGCTTGGGTGGCGCGCCAACTGCTGGGCACGGGGCAGTATTCCTTGACGATGAAGCCCTTGACGTACGGCCGGTTCGATTCGTCGTCCTCGGGGTTGACGCCGACGTTGCCGATCTCGGGGTAGGTCATGGTGACGAGCTGACCCTCGTAGGAAGGATCGGTGAGGATCTCCTGGTATCCCGTCATGCTGGTGTTGAAGACGACCTCTCCGGCGGCCTCTCCTTCACCGCCGAAGGCGCGGCCGGTAAACGAGGTCCCGTCGGCCAGGGTGAGTATGGCTTTCATGGTGTGAACGAGTGAACGCTAGTGTTGCGTTTGGGAAATACGTTGACGAATATGCGCAGGAATTTTTGTCGTCGGCAAGGCGCGATGACGAGCAGTGGCGGGCACCACGCGAGGAAGAGCAACGCAGCCGACGGCAAAAAGGACAAGCAGATTCGTCAACGTATTTCCCAAACGCAACACTAGTGTGAAGGGTCAGTAGATGAGTCCGCCGATGCGCCACCAGCGGAGCCGCTGCCACGAGCCTTGCTCCCTCTCCGAGTCCCAGGACCAGTACTTGACGAAGGCCCGGCCGCGCACGTCGTTGATGGGCACGAAGCCCCAGAACCGGCTGTCGAAGCTGCGGTCACGGTTGTCGCCCATGACGAACACGTGGCCTTCCGGCACCTTGACGGGGCCGAGGTTGTCACGCAGATGGCCCGCGCCCAGGGTCATGCCCTGGTCCTCGAAGTGAGCGTGCGAATCCTCCACGGGCTCCCCGTTGATGAAGACCTTCTTGTCCCGGATCACGACCTCGTCGCCGGGCACCCCCACCACCCGCTTGATGAAGTCCTTGCAGCGATCCTGCGGGTAGATGAAGACGACCACGTCGCCGCGTTCCGGCGCGTCCCAGTTCACGACGTGGGAACCCCTTGCCAAATCGACGCATCCGGCGAAAGGCACCCAGTTCAGGTCCGGGAGGCGGACGCCGTAGGACAGCTTGTTGACCAGGATATGGTCGCCGATGACCAGCGTGGGAATCATGGAGCCCGAGGGTATCTTGAACGCCTGCACCACGAACGCGCGCAGGAACAGCGCCGCGATCAGGGCGATGAGGATGGCTTCCGTGTACTCGCGGAACACGGATTTCCGAGGCTTTGAAAGTCTGGCCACTGGGCGTCCTTGATGTCTCTTTCGTATCAGGGATGGGTCTTGGAAACCGTTCCTGAATTTAACAGCTTAACCGGCAACTTTGAATCAGACCTTGAGGGCGGCGAGGAACGCCTCCTGCGGAATCTCCACCCGGCCCACCGACTTCATGCGCTTCTTGCCTTCCTTCTGCCGTTCCAGGAGCTTGCGCTTGCGCGTGATGTCGCCGCCGTAGCACTTGGCGGTGACGTTCTTGCGCAGCGCCTTCACCGACTCCCGCGCGATCACCCGGCTGCCGATGGCCGCCTGGATGACCACCTCGAAGAGCTGCCGCGGGATCATTTCGCGCATGCGCTGGACCATGTCGCGGCCGCGCCCGTAGGCCTTGTCGCGGTGCACGATCAGCGACATGGCGTCCACGATGTCGCCGTTGATGCGCACGTCCAGCTTCACCAGCTTGGATGCCCGCATGCCGGCCATCTCGTAGTCCATGGAAGCATAGCCCCGGCTCAGGGACTTGAGGCGGTCGTAGAAGTCGTACACGATCTCGTTCAGCGGCAGTTCATAGGTCACGATGGCGCGGTTGAGACCCGCGTAGCGCAGCTCTTGCTGGACGCCGCGCTTCTCCTCGCAGAGTTTGAGCACACCGCCGAGGTAGTCCTGCGGCAGATGGATGGTTGCCCGGATGAAGGGCTCCTCGATCATCTCGATGTCGGCCTCGTTGGGGAAGGCCACCGGGTTGTCGATGGCCAGCACTTCCCCGCCGTGCGTGGTTACCCGATAGACCACCGTGGGCGCCGTGGTGATGAGGGTGAGGTCGAACTCCCGTTCCACCCGCTCGTGCACGATGTCGAGGTGCAGCAAACCGAGAAAGCCGCAGCGAAAGCCGAACCCCAGGGCCCGGGAAGTCTCCGGCTCGTAGGTGAACGACGAATCGTTCAGGCTGAGCTTCTCCAGGGCCGTCCTCAGGGCCTGGTACTGCCCGGAGTCGGTCGGATAGAGGCCGCTGAACACCATGGGCTTGAGCGGCCGAAAACCCTCCATGGCTTTGCGGGTGGGGTTCTTGTAGCTCGTGACGGTGTCGCCGATGCGCGCCTCCTGGATGTTCTTGATGGAGGCCATGAGAAAGCCCACCTCGCCCGGACCGAGGCTCTCCACCTCCACCGGACCCGGCGCGAAGACCCCCAGGCGGTTCACCTCGAACACGCCGCCGGTGGACATGAGGCGAATGGAGTCGCCGGTGCTCACCTTCCCGTCGAAGACGCGCAGCAGGATCACCGCGCCGTGGTACGGATCGAACCAACTGTCGAAGATCAGGCCGCGCAACGGCCCTTGCTCCTCTCCCTGGGGCGGCGGGAAGTTGGCGACGATTCCCTCCAGCACGTCCTCCGTGCCTACGCCTTGCTTGGCGCTGGCGAGGATGGCATTGGAGCTGTCCAGACCGATGATGTCCTCGATCTCGCCCTTGACCCGCTCCGGGTCCGCGCTCGGCAGGTCGATCTTGTTGATCACCGGGAAGACCTGGAGGTCGTGGTCCAGCGCCAGGTAGACGTTGGCCACGGTCTGGGCTTCGACGCCCTGGGCCGCATCCACCACCAGGATGGCTCCTTCGCAGGCCGCCAGGCTGCGGGAAACCTCGTAGGTGAAGTCCACGTGGCCGGGGGTGTCGATGAGGTTGAGGATGTAGTCCTCGCCGCTGCGCGAGCGGTACTCGAGACGCACCGGGCTGGCCTTGATAGTGATGCCGCGCTCCCGCTCCAGCTCCATCTTGTCGAGGAACTGGTCGGTCCTTTCGCGTTCGCTCAAGGTGCCGGTGTGCTCCAGCAGTCGATCGGCAAGGGTGGACTTGCCGTGGTCGATGTGGGCGATGATGCAGAAGTTGCGGATGCGGCGGCTATCCACGGCCCCGTCCCATGGAGTAGTAGGTGAAGCCGTGCCGTTGCATCACGGCCGGGTCGTAGAGGTTGCGCCCGTCGAACACCACGGGCCGGCGCAGGAGCGTCTTCAGGCGCGGAAAGTCGGGGCTGCGGAACTCGTTCCATTCCGTCAGCACGAGCACCGCGTCGGCGCCGTCGGCTACCTCGTAGTTGTTGTCGCCGCAGGCGATGCGGTCGCCGTAGCGCTTGCGCGCCTCGTTCATGGCCTCGGGATCGAAGGCGCGCACGCACGCACCCGCGTCCAGCAGGCCGTCGATGATCCGGATGGCCGGAGACTCGCGCATGTCGTCGGTGCGCGCCTTGAAGGCCAGGCCCCACAGCGCCAGCGTACGGTCCGCCAGCGCCCCGTCGAAGTGTTTCCGCACCTTGTCCAGCAGGAACCCCTTCTGGGTCTCGTTGACCCGATCCACGGCGCGCAGGAGCGGCATCTCCAGCTCGTCGCCGCCCATGGCGATCATCGCGCGGATGTCCTTGGGCAGACAGGAGCCGCCGAAGCCGATGCCGGGATAGATGAAATGCGGTCCGATGCGGTGGTCGAGGCCGACGATGCGCCGCACCTGCTCGATGTCCGCCCCCTCCTTCTCGCACAGGCGCGCGGTCTCGTTGATGAAGGAGATCTTCGTGGCGAGGATGGCGTTGGCGGCGTACTTGCTCATCTCGGCGCTGCGCGAATCCGTGCGGATGATGGGTTTGCCGGTACGCACGAAGGGCTCGTAAAGCCGGCTGAGGAGTTCGAGAGAGGCGGCGTCCTCGCCGCCCAGCACCACCCTGTCGGGCTTCATGAAGTCCTCCACCGCGGCGCCTTCCTTGAGGAATTCCGGGTTCGACACCACTGCCACCGGATGCGCCGTGCGCGCTTCGATGATCTCCCGGACGCGCGCCGCCGTGCCCACGGGAACCGTGCTCTTGGTCACCACGATCTTGGCGCCGTTCATGGCCATGGCGATGCTCTCGGCCACGGCGAAAACCTGGGTCAGGTCCGCGCCGCCCGCCGACACCTGGGGCGTGCCCACCGCGATGAAGATGGTTTCCGCGCGCCGGACGGCCTCGGCCAGATCGGTGGAAAAGGACAGACGGTCCTCGCGCGTGTTGCGCTGGAGCAACTCTTCCAGCCCCAGCTCGTAGAAGGGCACCCGCCCCTCGTGGAGTTGCGCGATCTTGGTTTCGTCGATGTCCACGCAGACCACGTCGTTGCCGGTCTCGGCGAAGCAGGTTCCCGTGACCAGCCCGACGTAGCCCGTACCGATCATTGCGATGTTCATGCCATCCCGGTCGGCGCCTTCAGTCGTGAAAGCGGGTCAAGTCCACGAAACGCGCATAACGCTCTTCGATCTCCGTACGGTCCAGCGCGATCAGGCGCCGGGGACCGAAATCCTCCACCGTGAAGGAGGCGGTGACGTTGCCGTACACGATGGCGCGCCGCAGCGCCTCCTCGCCTCCGGCGTCGGCCGCGGCCAGGCACCCCATGAAGCCGCCGGCGAAGGAATCGCCCGCGCCGGTGGGGTCCAGGACCTCTTCCAGCGGATAGGCCGGCACCACGAAAGTCGCCGCGTCGGAGAACTGGAAGACGCCGTACTCGCCGCGCTTGATGAGCACCACCCGCGGTCCCATCTTGAGAATGGCGCGGGCGGCGCGCACGATGTTGTGCTGCCCGCTCAGCATGCGCGCCTCGGAGTCGTTGATCACCACGGTCTCGACCCGCTCCAGGACCTTGCGCAACTCTTCCGGCGTCTCGTGGATCCAGTGGTCCATGGTGTCGAGGGCCACCAGCCGGGGCTGCTTCAAGCGCGCCAGCACCTCCAACTGCGCCGCCGGGTGCATGTTGCCGAGAAAGGCGTACTCGGTGTCCTCGTAACCCGCGGGGAGGCGCGGCACGAATTCCTCCAGCACGTTGAGTTGGACCTCCAGGGTGTCGCGCACGTTGAGGTCCTCGTGGTAGCGACCGTGCCAGTAGAAGGTCTTGCCCGGAGCATGCTGCAACCCCTCCAGGTCCACGCCGCTGCGCGACAGCGCGGTCAGGTGCTCGTCGGGAAAGTCCTCGCCCACCACGCCGACGATCCGCACCGGCGCGAAAAAGGCGGCGGCCAGGGAAAAATAGGCCGCGGAGCCGCCCAGGATCCGGTCGGCACGGCCGTGCGGGGTCTCGATGGAATCGAAGGCCATGGAGCCCACCACCAGAACATTCATCGTCGCAATCCTCCCGAAGCCCGAAGGCCCCACGCTCGCTCAACCACTAGAGATATTTGTCCACCAGCGGCCCCAGCCTCGTCCGGGCTTCGTCCGGGATCACCGAGCGGTCCGTGACGATGGCCATGGCGAGGGCGGTGGCGCAGGGGCAGGCGCGCTCGGCGGTCAGGCGCTCCAGCGTGCCCCGGACGATGCGCTTGGCCACGTCCGCGTTCTTCTGCAGCACCGCGATGACCTCCTCGATGTCCACGTCGCCGGCGGCCTCGTTCCAGCAGTCGTAGTCCGTCGCCATGGCGATGGTGGCGAAGCAGATCTCGGCTTCCCGCGCGAGCTTCGCCTCCTGGAGATTGGTCATGCCGATGACGTCGGCGCCCCAGCTCCGGTGCAGCGCCGACTCGGCGCGGGTGGAGAACTGCGGCCCTTCCATGCACACGTAGGTGCCGCGGCCGTGCACCGTGATGTCCTCATCGGCGGCGCTCGCCGCCACCGCGGCGCGCAGGTCGTTGCAGAAGGGGTCGGCGAACTGCACGTGGGCCACGATGCCGTCGCCGAAGAACGTGCTCGGGCGCCGGTAGGTGCGGTCGATGAACTGGTCCGGCAGCACCACGTGGCCCGGCTCGATCTCCGCCTGGAGGCTGCCTACCGCGCTGACCGAGAGGATCCGTCCGACGCCGAGCTTCTTCATGCCGAAGATGTTGGCGCGGTTGTTGACCTCGGAAGGCAGCAGGCGATGGCCCCTGCCGTGACGCGGCAGGAAGACCATGTCGACCCCGGCCAGGGTGCCCGTCACGAAGGGAGCGGAGGGGGCGCCGAAGGGGGGTTCCACCTCCACTGCGCCCACCCCGCTCAGTCCCTCCATCTCGTACAGGCCGGTGCCGCCGATGACGCCCAGGGTCGTGTTCTGTTCCATGTCCGTTTCCCCGTTCACTGGGCCGCTCGAGAACCCGCGCCCCGCCGCTGTTCCATGGTGGCCGCGACGCGTGCGCGCCCGCCCGCGTCCTCCGGCGCCGCCGCGTGATACAACTGCCCGCAGGCCGCCTGGATGTCCTCGCCCCGGGGACGGCGCACGTGGGTCTGGATTCCCCGGGCCCGCAGCGCTTCTCCGAAGCGTTCGATGACGTCCTCCGGCGGCCGGTCGAAACCGCTCCCTTCGTGTGGATTGAAGGGTATCAGGTTCACCTTGCAACGGATCCCGCGAAGCAGTCTCGCGAGCTCCGCCGCGTCCGCCGGGAGGTCGTTCACACCGCGCAGAAGCAGATACTCGAAGGTGATCCGCTTGCGCCGCGGCACCGGCAGGGAGCGACAGCACTCCAGCAAGTCCGCCACCGGGTACTTACGGTTGACCGGCATCAGCCCCGAGCGCACGTCGTCGCGCGCGGCATGGAGCGAGATGGCCAGGTTCACCCGTGTTTCCTCCATGAGCCGGCGCATCTGCGGCAGCAATCCGACCGTCGAGACGGTGATCTTGCGTGGCGAGATGGCCATGCCGCTATGGGCATCGGTGATGGTTTCCAGTGCCCCGCGCGTGGCATCGTAGTTGGCCAGGGGCTCGCCCATGCCCATGAACACCAGGTTGGAGATCCGCCGCTCCTCGGGGCACCCGCGCTGCACCTCGAGGATCTGGTCCAGGATCTCCGCCTGAGTGAGGTTGCGCTTGAGTCCCATGCGCGCGGTGGCGCAGAACGCGCACCCCAGACCGCATCCCGCCTGCGTCGACACGCACAGCGTCACCCGGTCCGGTTCCGGAATATACACGGTCTCCACGAGGTTGCTGTCGCGCAAACGCAGCAGGTACTTGACGGTGCCGTCATCGGAACGGCTCTGTTGCTGCACCGCCAGGCTGCCGATGACGAACGACCGCGCCAGCGCTTGCCGCAGCTCCCGCGACAGGTCGGTCATGCTCTCGAACTCGGTCGCGTGCTTCTGGAACAGCCAGCGCCGTATCTGATCGGCGCGATAGGACGGAAGCCCGCGGGCGTCGAGCCACGCGCTCAGCTCGGCATGGCCGAGGTCCTCGAGAGGCCGCCGGGGATCGTCTGAATCGCCGCCGTGAAACGGCGCGGTCCCTTGCCCTTCGGTTGCGGAATCCAGGTCCATGCGACAGTGTGTGTCCCCGTGTGGCCCCTCCCACCCCTGGATTCCCGCTTTCGCGGGAATGACGATTCGAGCGGCGGTGCGATTTCGAATCGATGACGTGCTTGACGCCTTGGGACCTCCCCTGAAGTCTCAGGCGGTGGGAGACTGGATCTCGTCGTCGCTGAAGAAGAAGTCGATTTCCGCGGCCGCGGTCTCGGGGGCGTCGGAGCCGTGCACCGCGTTGGCCTCCACGTCGGTGCCCAAGTCCTTCCGGATCGTTCCCGGCGCCGCGTTGGCCGGATCGGTGGCGCCCATGATCTCGCGATTACGGGCGATGGCCCCGTCCCCTTCGAGGACCGACACGAAGATGGGCCCGGTGGACATGTAATCGGTGAGGGTGTTGAAGAACGGCCGCTCGCGGTGCACGGCGTAGAAGGACTCCGCCCGCTGTTTGTCCAGGCGGGTCAGCTTCGCCGCCACCACCTTGAGGCCGGCCTGCTCGAAGCGGCTCAGGATATCTCCGATGTGGCCGCCCGCGACGGCTTCCGGCTTGACGATCGACAGTGTTCGCTCCATACGGATTATCCCAACCTCTCCTTCATGGTCTGGCCGATGTCCGCCGGGGTCGGCGCCATGCTCACGCCCGCGGCGCGCAACGCCTCGACCTTCTCCGCGGCGGTGCCCTTGCCTCCGGAAATGATGGCGCCGGCATGGCCCATGCGCTTTCCCGGCGGGGCCGTCTGGCCCACGATGAAGCCCACGACGGGCTTTTTCATGTGCGCCCGGATCCATTCCGCGGCGTCCTGTTCGGCGCTGCCGCCGATCTCGCCGATGAGCACCACCGCTTCGGTCTCGTCGTCCTCGTTGAACAGGGCGAGCACATCCACGAAGTTGAGCCCCCGAATTGGGTCGCCGCCGATGCCGACGCAGGTGGACTGTCCCATGCCCAGACGCGTGAGCTGGTCCACCGCCTCGTAGGTCAACGTGCCGCTGCGGGAAATGACCCCGATGCGCCCGCGCTTGTGGATGTGGCCGGGCATGATGCCGATCTTGCACGCGTCCGGGGTGATCACGCCCGGGCAGTTGGGTCCCACCAGCACGGTGCCGCGGTCGGCCAGGTAGCGCTTGACGCGCATCATGTCCTGGACCGGGACGCCTTCGGTGATGCAGATCACCAGCGGTACGCCGGCGGCGGACGATTCCATCATGGCGTCCGCCGCGAACGGTGGCGGCACATAGATGACGCTGGCGTTGGCGCCGGTCTCCCGCACCGCCTGTTCCACGGTGTCGAAAACGGGAATCCCCTCGAAGTCGGTGCCGCCCTTGCCGGGAGTGACGCCGGCCACCATCCGGCTACCGTACTCCTTGCACGTACGGGTGTGGAACTGGCCGGTGGCGCCGGTAATGCCCTGGGTGAGCACGCGTGTCTCGGCGTCGACGAGAATGCTCATGCGCGCCCTTCCTCCGTCCGCACCGCCTCGACGATCTTCTGCGCGGCGTCCGCGATGGTGTCCGCCGGAATGATGCTCAGGTCGGAGTTGGACAGCAGCTCCCTGCCCTGTTCGACGTTGGTTCCCTGCAGGCGCACCACCAGGGGCACGTTGACGCCGATCTCCCGGGCCGCGTCGATGATGCCCGCGGCGATGACGTCGCAGCGCATGATGCCGCCGAAGATGTTCACCAGCACGCCGCGCACCTTGTCGTCGGAGAGCAGCAGGCGGAACGCCTGTCCCACCATCTCCTTGCTGGCGCCGCCGCCCACGTCGAGGAAGTTGGCCGGCATGCCGCCGTACTGCTGGATGATGTCCATGGTGCCCATGGCCAGGCCCGCGCCGTTCACCATGCAGCCGATGTTACCGTCCAGGGCCACGTACGAGATGCCCAGCTCCGAGGCCTTGACCTCCTTGGGATCCTCCTCGGTGATGTCGCGCAACTCCACCACGTCGGCGTGGCGGAAGAGCGCGTTGCCGTCGAAGTTCATCTTGGCGTCGAGGACCAGCAGCCGCCCGTCCTCCAACTGCGCCAGCGGGTTGATCTCCAGTTGCATGCAGTCGGACTTGAGAAAGGCGTCGTACAGGCTCCTGACGAGCGCGCCGAAGGCCGAGACTTCCTTGCCGGCCAATCCCAGCCGGCCCGCCACGTGGCGGATCTGGAACGGCTGCACCCCCACCAGCGGATCCACCACCTCGATGATGATGGCGTCGGGCGTCTCCTTGGCCACCTCCTCGATCTCCATGCCGCCCTCGCGGCAGGCGATGATGGCGGGGCCGCCGGCCGCGGCGTCCAGCACGATGCTGCAGTAGAGCTCACGGGAGATGCGCGACGCCTCTTCCACCCACACGCGCCGGACCACGCGTCCCTCGGGACCGGTCTGGTGGGTCACCAGCGGCTTTCCCAGGAGGCCTTCGGCAAACGCGGCCGCCTCGTCCTCGCCGTGGACCACCTTGACGCCGCCGGCCTTGCCCCGGCCGCCGGCGTGGATCTGTGCCTTGACGACGCACGGGAAGCCGATCTCGCGCGCCGCCGCGCGCGCCTCGTCGGCGCTGGCGGCCACCCGGCCCTGGGGCACGGGCACGCCGAACCGCGCGAGCCACTGTTTCGCCTGATATTCGTGGATATTCATGCAGGGACTGGGATGGACGCCGGACGGGCTCGAAACCGCCCGGCAGCCGTCCAATGGAATTGACAGTCTAACCTTGGGCCAGCACCCGGTCCATGGCGCCCACGATCTCCTCGACGTGGGACAGGGACTCGTCGAACTGGGCCTTCTCGCCGGCCGACAGGTCGATCTCGATAACCTGCTCCACGCCGCCCGCGCCGATCAGCACCGGCACGCAGAAGTAGTAGCCCTGGACGCCGTACTCGCCTTCGAGCAGGGCCGCGCAGGGAAGCACTTCCTTCTTGTCGAGCAGGTAGGCCTCGGCCATGCGCACCGCCGCCGACGCCGGCGCGTAGAACGCCGAGCCGGTCTTCAGGAGCGCGACGATCTCGCCTCCGGCCATGCGCACGCGCTGCTCGATCTCGTCCAGCCGTTCGGATGCGATCAGCCGTTCCACGGGCACGCCGCCCACCTGGCAGGTGCTCCGGACCGGCACCATGTCGTCGCCGTGGCCGCCCAGCACCATGGCGGCGACGCTGTCCACCGAGCGGTTCAGCTCCTGGGCGATGAAGGTGCGGTAGCGCGACGAATCCAGGATTCCCGACTGCCCCACCACCTGGTTCTTGGGGAAGCCGGTGACCCGCTGGCACAGGGTCACCATGGCGTCCAGCGGGTTGGTGATGACGATGACGAAGGCGTCGGGAGCGTACTCTTTGATGTTCTCGGACACCTGCGACATGATCTTGGCGTTGGTGCTCAGGAGGTCGTCCCGGCTCATGCCCGGCTTGCGCGCGATGCCGGCGGTGATGATGCACACGTCGGCGCCGACGATGTCCTCGTAGCTGGTGGTGCCGACGATGCTGGCGTCAAAGCTCTCCACGGGCGCGGATTGGAGCAGGTCCAGCGCCTTGCCCTGGGGCAGCCCGTCGACGACGTCGAAGAGCACCACGTCGCCCAGCTTCTTCATGGCGCACAGGTGCGCCATGGTGCCGCCGATGTTGCCGCCCCCGATGAGTGCGATCTTGCGTCTTGAAATGCTCATGGTTCCGTAGCGTTTCCCGTTGCGTTACATGTTCCCCACGATGGCGTCGCCGAACTCCGAGCACTTGAGCAGCTTGGCGCCGGTCATGAGGCGCTCGAAATCGTAGGTGACGGTCTTCTGCGCGATGGTTTCCTCGAGGCCCTGGATCACCAGGTCCGCGGCCTCGTCCCAGCCCAGGTGCCGCAGCATCATCTCGCCGGAGAGGATCACCGAACCCGGGTTGACCTTGTCCTGGCCGGCGTACTTGGGCGCGGTGCCGTGGGTGGCCTCGAACAGGGCGTGGCCGCTGTCGTAGTTGATGTTGCCGCCCGGCGCGATGCCGATGCCGCCCACCTGCGCCGCCAGCGCGTCCGAGATAAGATCGCCGGTGAGGTTCATGGTGGGGATCACGTCGAACTCGTCGGGGCGGGTGAGGATCTGCTGCAGGAAGGCGTCGGTGATGGCGTCCTTGATGAGGATCTGCCCCTCGTCCGGCCGGCCGCCGCAGTCTTCCCAGGAGATGACCTTGTCGCCGAACTCGCGCTTGGCCAGCGCGTAGCCCCAGCGCATGAAGGCACCTTCGGTGTACTTCTGGATGTTGCCCTTGTGCACCAGGGTCACGTTGCGCCGGTTGTGGTCCACGGCGTAGCGGATGGCCGCGCGGATCAGGCGCTCGGAGCCCTCGATGGAGATGGGCTTGATGCCGATGCTGGCGGTGTCGGGGAAGCGGATGCTCTTGACTCCCATCTCGTCCCGCAGGAACTTCACCACTTTCTCGGCCTCGGGCGTGCCGGTTTCCCATTCGATGCCGGCGTAGATGTCTTCGGTGTTCTCGCGGAAGATCACCATGTCCACCAGATGGGGCCGCACCACCGGCGAGGGCACGCCCTTGAAATAGCGCACGGGCCGGAGGCAGACGTACAGGTCCAGGACCTGGCGCAGGGTGACGTTGAGGCTGCGGAAGCCCTCGCCCACCGGCGTGGTCAGGGGACCCTTGATGGCCACCAGGTACTCGCGGATGACGTCCACGGTTTCCTGCGGCAGCAGGCTCGGCGGGCAGTCGTCGCCGTACACCGCATCGGCCTTCTCGCCGGCGTAGACCTCCATCCAGGAGATCTTCTTCTTGCCCCCGTAGGCCTTGGCCACGGCGCCGTCCAGTACCCGCTCCGCCGCCGCCCAGATGTCCACTCCGATGCCGTCGCCCTCGATGAACGGGATGATGGGATTGTCGGGAACCTGCAGGTTGCCGTCCGAAAGCGTAACCTTTTCGCCCTGTTCCGGCACCTTCACTTGTAGATAGTTTGCCATGACTCTCCTCTGGTCGATTATTCCTGACGTTGGATTCCGGTCTCGGAGGCCTGGATCCGGGCGGTGGCCTTGGATTCCGCGGTTCCACCCATCCGGGTCAGGTTATGGAGGGGTCGTACGCGGGACCGGGTCCCGGCGTACTGACTTGGTAGTGATTAACGAATCTCCCGCGGCGAGTCAAGCAGGCCGGGCGGGCCGCCGCCGGGATGTCGTATTGGACGCGACACTCGCGCATGGGAAACCCGAGACATGCGATTTTGGCCTCGACCCGCTATATTCAGGAATTCGTGGGTCTGATGGACCCCATCAGGGGGAGACGGCCGCCTCGGCCGGTTATGGAGACCGTATTGAGCGTGCGGATGGACAGCGTGTCGAAGGTTTACGGCTTTCTCTGGGCGCTCCGGGACGTGCGCCTGGAGATCGGCGCCGGCGAATGGGTGGGGATCCTGGGCCCCAACGGCGCCGGCAAGACGACGTTGCTCCGAGTGCTCGCCGCCCTCGCCTACCCCACGGCCGGCGCCGTGGAGTTGTTCGGGGAAAAGCTCTCCTACGGGAATTCGCCGTTGCGCCGCTCCATCGGGTTTCTGGCCTCGGGCGCCCACCTCTACGACAGCCTCACGGTGAGCGAGAACCTGCGTTTCTTCGTCTCCCTCTACCGCAACGATGTCGCCGCCGACCATCGGGCCATGGTGCTGAACGAGGTGGGCCTGCACGAGAAGCGGGACGAATACGTCTCGGCCCTGTCCCTGGGCATGCGCTGCCGCCTCGCCATCGCCAAGTGGAGGCTGGTGCGGCCCCGGCTGCTGCTGGTGGACGAGCCCTACGGGTCGCTGGACCCCTCCGGGGTGGATGTGCTCAACCGCTTCCTCGAATCCACCTGCGCGGCGGGCGGCATCGTGGTGCTGGCCACCCATGACGTGCCGCGCCTTCTCGAGCGCTGCACCCGGGCGGTGATGCTCCACCGGGGACGGATCGTCTTCGACGAACCCAGGCGGGACCCGTGGCACAGCTTCCACAGCGCCTTCGACGCGCTGCTGTCGCAAGACTCCGGCGGCCCCCGTTGACCGGCGCGCTCGGACAGATCTACTGGCTCCTGTGGAAGGACCTCGTGCTGGAGGCGCGCCGCCGCGACAACCTGTTGTCGATGTTCTTCTTCGGCCTCTCGCTGCTCTTCCTCTTCTCCTTCGCCTTCGAGATCTCCAGCGAGAACGTATCGCGCATGGCGCCTGGACTCCTGTGGCTGGCATTCATGTTCAGCGGCACGTTGGCCTTGAATCAACTCTTTCAGGGAGACCGCGAGAACGACTGCCTCGACGCGCTGTTGCTCGCGCCCCTGGACCGGGGCGCCTACTACCTGGCCAAGGTTTTCTTCAACTTCTCCCTCATGTTTCTGTTGGAACTGTGCATTCTGCCGCTCTTCGGCATCCTGTTTCGGCTGGACTTCTGGCATCTCCTGCCGAATGTGCTGCTCTACACCCTGCTGGGGACGCTGGGCTTCTCGGTGGTGGGGGTCCTGTTCGCCGCCGTGACGTTGCGGGCGCGCGCCCGGGCGCTGCTGCTGCCGGTGTTGCTCTTCCCGCTGATGATCCCGGTGATCCTCGGCACCGTGCGCACGCTTCAGATCATCCTCGGCGCGGGCACGGCCGCGGAACTGGTGCCTTGGTTCCGGCTCCTGGTCGGCTTCGACCTCATCTTCATCACCGCCGGCTTCCTGCTGCTGGAATGGGTGCTGGACGGCTGAGGCACCCGCTACCCTGTCGGCGTTCGAGGTGCGGTTTCGAATTCGATGGCGGCCTGCCTATCACCTGTGATCGCTCTCTCGAAGGCGGCTAGCCGCTTGTAAATTGACATCAGCTCAATGATGGTCGTCCAGGAATGAACCAGAAACTGAAAGGACTCCTGGACCCGGCGAAACGCACGCAGGATTTGCTGCAACACACCCCAAGTGAACCCCGCAGACAGGATGCTTGGGCCGAGGACGACGAACGGCACCAACACACCCGCCTGGAGGTAGCTGTATCGAACGACGTCGAAGTACGCGTAATTCAGGTAGAGGCGATAGTAGTTTCGACGCACGTTCTCGAACACTTCCGTCAGCGCAGGAGGTTGCCCCCTGTCCTCGTCGTCTTCACCGAGGACCAGCTCCTTGCGAAAGGCCGCCTCGACCCTTTGGTTTCGAAATTCGAGCCCCGGCAGCCGGATCCCGGCCAGCAACAGGAGCCCCGTGCCGAAGGCTGACCACCCCAACGCGACCCAAAACAGGGCATGCGCCACTTCACCGACCAGAGAGACTTCCTTGACGTGCACCGAGAGTCCGAGAAGGATTGGAAGGAACGCAACGAGGGTCATCACGGCGTCGATGAAACGCGATCCCAAGGATTCAAGAATGAGCGCAAACCGCATGGCGTCTTCCTGCACGCGTTGCGACGCCCCCTCGATGCCACGAACCTGCGGCCACAGCGCCACGTATCTGTCGTTTATGGCCGTCCGCCACCTGAAGACATAGTGCCTGGTGAAGAAATTGGTCAGCATCGCAGTGATGATGTAGACTCCCGCGATGATGAAAAACCTAGACAGGAGATCAAAGTAGCCTGAAGCGCTGACCGAGCCGGGTTCCGCCAGCGCCTTCTGGATGCTGTTATAGAAGACGCCTACCCAGTCGTTGATCATGACATCCAGTTGCACCTGGAACCACGTCGCAAAGATGATGACCCCGCCACCCCCTACGGACCAGCGAGCCCATTTATGCGGCTGGTATCGGAGCCAGAAGACGACGAACGCGGCGTGTACGAGAAAGACGTACAGGTAGGGCCACAGTCGGCCAAGGCCCGTCGCATCCCCCCAGCCGTAGGCGATCAAGTTCCAAACAAGCAATGCCGCGACCGCCCACGATGTCGCAGCGAGCCAAAGCACTCTTGGTTCCGGGAAAAAGCTAGAGAACATGCTTCCCTCTCGTCATCGAAGTTGCCTTCCGAAATGTCGACCCGGCCGTCGCGCCGTTCGCCGTCACCACCGGAACGTAGGCCGGGACACGGATGACCACGCATGATCGGCGGCAACGGCGCCTGTCGGTCAGCAGAGTTGCCGGTTTGGCATCTTCCAACGGTTCACGGCGCGGTGTGCCTCAGGCCAGGCATAAACCTGATGCCAGGCTGATGCATGGAACGGACCGCAGGGCCGTAGTGATCATTAAGCGGCGTACTGGCGAGTTCGAAGACGCGGTGCAGAAGAGCGCCATCCGGCTCGACAACGTCGGTCACCCGTCCGGCCTTGATGGAGTCTTGAAGGAACGCTCTCACGTCGGTGGTCGAGGCGACGCTCCCGGAACCTGACGGCGCGAGGAGGCTTGCCACCGCGGCGGACCGAATGAGTTTAGGCCATGCTTGAAGAAGGAGGTCCGAGCTCCCGAACTGCTCCGCTGCAACCACCCAGCCGTCCTTCACGACGACATAGCCTGTCGCGCCTTCGAGGGTGACCCCCGAAAACGCCTCCACAACTTCTTCGGGTGCTTCGGACAACTTCCCCAAGCTGCGGGGCAGACTCGACCGATGGTGATCATCTATTACTGGCTTTCCGAGCGCCTTTGCGAGGAGGTACTGATATCGAGGAACCGATGCCCAGACCCCATGCTGGCCGTGCGCCAGTATTTGCGTGGCGTTGGGCATCTTGACGCCAGCAGCCTTGAATTGCATGTCGAAGCTTGCGGGTGCCCAACGGCCTGCCTCGACACAAAGCACATCTATGGTCATGCGTCCCGAGCGCGGAGGTATCCATACGGACCCCTTGACGACCCGATCTTGCATCCCGCCGGTGAATAGATCTCCAACGTGGAGCAAGACGGGGCGGTCGCCGTTGTTCTCCACTCTCAGCTTGTCGATCCGTCCCGTTTCGAAGATCCGAAGCGCCCCGTTTGCCAGCGCAGTCTTGATCGAAACGGAGTCACGGTTCCGGTGCGCTATCCCCACGTCAGGGCGTAGGACGAACACGTTCAGCTTCCCGTGTGTAAACGGCCCCCTGATCTGATCCGCCAGTGCCGTAGTTGTTGTGCATACGGCGACGACAGCGGATACGACAGCCGCCATTATGACCAGTCGTTGCATAGCCAGTCTCCTTTCCAAGCCGGATATCGAGCGCCACTATTCTTGCAGTCATCTCATGTTTGCAATTGAATGCAATACTTCGACATAAAAAGTTTGACTGTCTTATCAATGCGTGGTAGGCAGCGTCTCCTTCCTCAGGTTATTTGTTGTGAAGCAATTCATATTGTTGCAAAATTACACGTGCCCAGCTAAAATTGAGGTCATGATGTCTGCTTCCAGCACCCGTATCCTCGTGGTAGACGACGAACCGGCGGACCGCGATGCGGCAACGGCGTTTCTTGTGGGTCGCGGGTTCGAGGTGAAGAGCCCAGAAAGCGGCAACGAGGTGAAGGAGGAGACGGATCGGCTGCTGACGGCCTGTGAATTCGACCTCTTGCTTCTCGACCTTGCGATGCCGAACCTGGATACACTAGCCTTGATCCGCAGTCTGAACGAAAAAAAAACTCGGCTTCCCGCAATAATGATGTCCGGGCAGGGTGGGCCGGCCGACCGCATCCAGTTCTTGGAAGCGGGCGCAGACGACTTCATTGCTAAACCGGAGCCGCCACTCCAGTGGCGCGATACCGAACTACTCGCGCGCATCCAGGCGGTTCTGCGACGCGCGAATGGGAGGGACGGAACGGTGGGCCGCGTGGGAGACGTGTATGCGTTCGAGGGCTGGAGCCTAGACCCCCTGCGGCGCCAGTTGCGCGACCCAGGCGGTGTGCTGGTTGGGCTCACTGACGGCGAATTCCGACTTCTTCTGGCACTGCTCCGGGAGCCGGGGAAGGTGCTCGCACGCGACGAGCTGCTCGGTCCCGGCGACGCTTCGGGCCGGAGCATTGACGTGCACGTCAGTCGGCTCCGCAACAAGCTTGAGCGCAGCCCGGAGGCTCCCGAATTCATCAAGACGGTACGGGGTGGCGGCTACATCTTGGCTGTCCCGGTGCAGAGGCCATAATGCAGTTGGTTCGGCGCTCCCTGCGCCGGCGCGATACGATGACTCTGCGTGGGACTGCGATCTTCGCGTCGGTTCTCGTCCCCTTGCTCGCACTCTGCGCGTACAGCTATCACTGGGATCGCGCCAGCGCCGCGAAATACCTTTTCCAGCAGAACGTTCGTCGGATCGTTGCGCTTGTAGAGACATTGGAAAGAGGCGAAGCGAAGCGGAGTGAGGAGAGGCTGATGGGGGCGATAGGCGGCGTGGCGTTGCCCGTACAGTCCTTTAGAGAGAAGCCGCTCTTTCTCACCGATGCACGGTGCTATGCCTTGGCCAAGGACAACAACTGCAATAGACGACAAGCGAAGAGGGGAAGTGGCGAGGGAACAGAAGTGAAGGACTTTGGAGTTGTTTCGCTATCTTCAGCCCTCAGGGAACGTGGTCTGGTGGGAAACGGGGAAGTGACGGCGGTTTACTTCCGGGACAATGAAAACCCGCCGCAGGATACCCACTATCGCACGAACTTTGGGGGCAGCGAGCAGTTCGACCCTATGCCGAGCCGACGCAAGGCGATCATGGCGGTCGAGTACAGATCCAAGTCCGGCAGGTACTTCCGCTATACGGCGTTTGTCACCGCGACCGATACGATTTCGCCTGGCTGGGCATGGCGAATGGCGGGCTGGCTACTCGCCGTCGCCACAGGTGGTATCCTGCTTTCCGGTGTGGCGACCTATCTGGCGACGGGGTCGATCCGGCGTCTCTCCCTTGACGATCCCGCGTCGGCGGTCGGCCCCCGCGAAACTCGCCGCATCGCGAGTGCACTGAAGGCCTCACAGGAAGATATGCGGTCTGTGGCAAGAGACCTTGGATGGGCTCTGGCCGCGTTGACGCACGACATGCGGACGACGCTTGTCAGACTCAAGCTCTTTATCGAAGACATAAGCGATGACTCCAAGCGGGACCGCGCCGAAGGTGACCTCGCGCAATTGGAGAGCATGTTGCATGAGGCGTATGAGGTCGCCCGCTCCTCGTCGAATGACGAGCCGCAGCAACAGGTTGATCTGGCATCACTCGTGCAGGCGCTATGCGATGCAGCAAGCGATGCGGGCCGGACTGCGCGCTATCGCGGCCCCGGCCGCATCGTGCTGAACTGCCAGTCTTCGGCCATCCGGCGCGCGCTCGCCAATCTCATCAACAACGCCATTGACTATGGTGACGAGGCCGATGTCGAACTTTCGGAGGATGACGAGACGGTTCGGATCGTGATCGGCGATCGCGGCCCCGGCATTCCGGCGGCGGAGCGCGAAGCGGCCTTTGTGGCTTACAAGCGGCTCCCGACCGCGCGCGACCGCAATCCCCGCGGCGAGGGACTCGGCCTCCCGATCGCGCGGAACGCGATTCGGCGCTGCGGTGGCGACATCTTCCTCCGCGACCGGGAAGGCGGCGGCCTCGAAGTCCTGGTGACCCTGCCTAAACGCTGACCGGAAGCCTACGGCGGCACGGCAGGCACGGCTCATGGATCCGGTGCATCAACACCGGTTTGCCGGACCAGCGCCCTCTTGGATATTCGCGCGCACGTCTCGGATCTTCTCGTCATAGTCCTCTCCTTGCCGACTCTTCTTCCCGGAGAAGTGGGCCCGATGTTGGGAAGTGCGGTTGCCAGTGCTATCATGGCTGAATACCCACCCACCCGACCTCTGAGGGGAAACGTAACTTCTGCTGCAAGGCGCCTCTCCGTGGGACATGAACAAGGATTCCATGGCTCGACGAATACTAGGCACGCTGGCACTGATACTCATCCTGACAGGTCTGTACTGGGGCCTGGTGGAGGCGCCGCCCGACGCGCGCCAGGGCGAGACCCAGCGCATCATGTACCTCCACATTCCCAGCATCCTGGTGGCGTACCTGGCGTTCTTCATCGTGTTCGTGGGTAGCTGCCTGTACCTGTGGAAGGGTGAGCGCCGGGACGACAATCTGGCCCACTCGGCGGCGGAGATCGGCGTGCTGTTCACCGCCCTGACCATCGTGGAGGGCTCCATCTGGGGCAAACCCACCTGGGGCGTGTGGTGGACCTGGGATGCACGCCTCACGCTCACGGCCATCCTGTTGCTGATCTTCTCGGCCTACCTGCTGCTGCGCTCGCTCATCGAGGACCCGCGGCGCGGCGCGGTATCCGGCGCCATCGTGGGCATCATCGGCTTCCTCGACATCCCGCTCATCCACATGTCGGTGTACTGGTGGCGCACCCTGCACCAGCCGCCTTCCATCCTGCGCCCGGACAAGGCGCCGTGGGACAACATCGATCCGGCGATGCTGTGGCCCCTGGGGATCAATTTCCTGGCGTTTCTCGTGCTGTTCTTCTATTTGCTGTCGTTGCGCATCCACCTGGGAGAGGTGGAGGACCGGGTGCGCCGGAGCCGGCTCTTCGAGGCAAGCTGACGACGCTTTGCGGAGGTTCGAAACCATGGGACAATGGGGCTTCGTCTTTCTTGCCTACGGCACCGTTTGGGGCGCCGTCCTGCTCTACGTGGTGCTGCTGAAGCGGCGCATCCGCAAGACCGCGGCCATGGAGATCCCGCGGACCGGGAAGGAGGCTCACGGCCATGAAGCGTAGGCGGTTTCTCATCGGCGGCCTCGTCATCGTCGGCGCCCTGACCTATCTCATCTACGGCGCCATGCAGAACGCGGTGGTCTACTTCGTCACGCCGAGCGAGCTCCACGCCGAGACCGGCGCGCCCGACCGCTTCCTGCGGGTGGGCGGGATGGTGCTGCCCGGATCGCTGGAGAAGGACCTGGGGCGGCGCACCTTCCGCTTCAAGATCTCCGACGGCCAGCAGTCCATTCCCGTATTCTTCCAGGGGGTGCCCCCGGACCTTTTCTCGGAGGGCAAGGGCGCGGTGGTGGAGGGAAGGCTGAGCAAGGAGGGGGTGTTCCAGGCCTCCATCGTCATGGCCAAGCACGCCGAGGAGTACAGCCCGTACAAGGAGGGCGAGGATCCCTCCACGGTGCGCAGCTTCGTGCCCGCGCGGCCCACGGGGGGTTCGTGACCGGAACCCTGGGACATACCTGCGTCCTGCTGGCCTTCGGGCTGGCGCTCTGGGGCATCGCCGCTCCCGTCCTGCACGCGCGCACCGGCAACGAGCACTTCTACGCCTCCGCCCGTTACGCCATCGCCGGCCAGTTCCTTTTCGTCACCGTCGCCGCCGGGGCGCTGATCTACGCGCTGGTGGCCACCGACTTCTCCATCCGCTACGTGGCCTTCAACACCACCCGGGCGACGCCGGTCTATTATCGCGTCACCGGCCTCTGGGGCGCCCTCGAAGGCTCGCTGCTCCTGTGGGAATGGATCCTGATCATCTTCTCGGCGCTGGTGGCGTGGTGTTACCGCGCGCGCATGCGCGAGTTCATGCCTTGGGTGCTGATGGTCTTCTCCATCGTCTCGGCGTTCTTCCTGGCGGTCATCGCCTTCGCCTCCAACCCCTTCGAGCTCCTGTCGCCGGTGCCGGCCGACGGGCGCGGCCTCAACCCGCTGCTGGAAGACGCCAACATGCTGAGCCACCCGCCGCTCCTGTACACGGGGTTCGTGGGGCTCACGGTGCCGTTCGCGTTCGCCATCGCCGCGCTCATCCGCGGCCAGCTCGACCAGTCGTGGATCGTCGCCACCCGGCGCTGGACCATCACCGCGTGGTTCTTCCTCACCCTCGGCAACATCGTGGGCGCGTGGTGGTCGTACCACGTGCTCGGCTGGGGCGGCTACTGGGCCTGGGACCCGGTGGAGAACGCCGCCTTCATGCCCTGGTTGCCGGCCACGGCGTTCCTGCACTCGGCGCAGGTGCAGGAACGGCGCGGCATGCTCAAGACCTGGAACCTGCTGTTGATCATCATCGCGTTCAGCCTGACCATCTTCGGCACTTTCCTGACGCGCTCCGGCGTCCTGTCGTCCATCCATGCGTTTTCGTCCGGCCCGGTGGGATTCTACTTCCTGGCGTTTCTCGCGTTCGTGCTGGTCTCGTCGCTGGGGCTGCTGGCGTGGCGCAGCGATCAACTGCGCGGGCAGCCCGAGCTGGACTCCGCGGTGAGCCGGGAATCGGCGTTCGTGCTGAACAACGTGGTGTTCGTGTCCGCCCTGTTCACCATCTTCCTGGGCACGGTGTTTCCGCTCCTGTCCGAGGCCGTGGCCGGCGTTCAGGTGAGCGTCGGGGCGCCCTACTTCAACGCCGTCACCGCTCCCCTCTTCCTGCTGCTGGTCTTCCTCATGGGAGTCGGGCCGCTCATTGCCTGGCGCCGGGCTTCCTGGGACAACCTCAAGCGGAACTTTACCTGGCCCATGGTGGCGTCCCTGGCCGTGGCCGCGGGCCTCTTCGCCGGTGGCATCCGCTCGTTCTTCTCGCTGCTGGGGTTCACGCTGTGCGCCTTCACGGTGTGGACCATGGTGTGCGACACGTGGCTTTCGCTGCGCGCGCGCCGGCGCCTCGCGGGCGAGGGCCCGATCCGCGGCTTCGCCACCCTCGTGCGACGCAACCAGCGGCGCTACGGCGGTTTCGTAGTGCACCTGGGAGTCGTTCTGGTGGTGCTGGGCATCGCCGGCTCCATGGCCTACAGCATCGAGCGGGAGGCGACTCTGAGCGTCGGCGAGAGCCTCACGGCGGGCCCCTACCAAGTCTCCTTCGAGGGGCTGCGGGGGTCGCAGGAGCCCACCCACTACCGGGTGGAGGGCGCGTTCCAGGTGTCGCGCAACGGTCATGAGCTCGGACGCCTGTCACCCGCGCTCAAGTTCTTCCCGATCCAGGATTCGCCCATCGGCCGGGCGGTGTTCCGCAGCACCCTCAAGGAGGACGTCTACCTGATCCTCTCGGGTTTCAGCGAAGTGGGGCAGAACCGGGCCACGCTCAAGGTGCTGATCCGTCCCCTGGTGCTGTGGATCTGGCTCGGCGGCCTGGTCATGGCCCTGGGCACGCTCATGGCCATCCTGCCCATGGGTCCGGCTCGACGGAAGGAAGCATGAGCCCGGCGGCGCGCAGGCTGCTGCTCACCCTCATGGCGGTGGGCGCCCTGGTGATCCTGCTGGGTTACGGCTTCTACCGCGATCCGCGCTACATCCTCTCGCCGCTGGTGGGAAACACCGCCCCGGACTTCTCCCTGACCTTGTTCGACGGCCGCGAGGTGCGCCTGTCGGAGCTGCGGGGCAAGACCGTGATGCTGGATTTCTGGGCCTCCTGGTGCCTGCCCTGCCGGGCCGAGGCGCGGGACCTGGAGGCGGCCTGGAAGCGCCAGGGAGACGACGTGGTGTTCCTCGGCATCAACATCCAGGACAAGGAGGCGGACGCGCGGAAGTTCATCGAGGAGTTCGGCATCACCTTCGCCAACGGGCAGGATCCGGACGGCAAGATCGCGGTGGATTACGGCGTCTGGGGAATTCCCGAAGCCTTCTTCGTCAGCCCCGCCGGCAGGATCACGTACAAGCACGTCGGCGCCATTCCGCCCGCGGTGCTGGCCACCAAGCTGGAGGACGCTCGCCGCGACCGCGCCAGCGCCGAGAGCGGCCGCGGCGAGCATCAGACGATACGATGACAGTCCGGAAAAAGGACAAGAAGGCGCGGTTGGGAGAACCGGGACGCCGCCGTGCCGGCGGCGCCACCGCGGTGCTCGGCGCGCTGTTATTGACCTTCTCCGTGCACGTACACGCCGACCAGGCCCTGGAGGACCGGGTGCGCGCCATCTCATCGGAGTTGCGCTGTGTCGTGTGCCAGAACCTGTCCGTGGCCGACTCCCCGGCGGAGATGGCGGTGCAGATGCGCGGCATCGTGCGGGAACAGCTCCAGGCCGGCAAGACGCCGGACGAGGTGCGCGCGTATTTCGTCTCCAAGTACGGCGAATGGGTGTTGCTGGCGCCGACCGCCCAGGGCTTCAATCTGACCGTCTGGATACTCCCCTTCGTCGTCCTCCTTGCCGGTCTCGCGTTCGCGGCCTGGTACCTGCGCCGCTGGAGCCGCCGCCGGACGCGCGAGCCGGAGGGCATGCCGGATCCGGCGCTGCTGGAGCGGGTACGGGCGGCCGTCGCCGCCGGTGAGGAGACGGCCGGCTCCCCGGGCAGCGCCAACCCGCCCATCTACCAGGACCTGAGGGAGCTGGAATTCGACCACCAGGCGGGCAAGTTGTCGGACGCCGATTACGCGTCCCTGAAACAACGGTATGAACGACAGGCCGTGGAACTGCTGCGGGAGGCAGGTGATGCCGCCGCGGCCGTCCCGGAGCCGGACGCGCGGGAGCCGGAGATGACGGAGCCAACTCCTTCCAGGTGGAGCAAGCGGTCGTGGATGATGGCCGGCGGGGCCGCCCTGCTGCTGGCGGGGGGCGTCACCCTGGGGCTTCTCCTGGGCCAGTCGGTGCGTCCGCGCACGTCTCCGGAGGACAGCATGACCGGCGACTTCCTCACGGGAACCGGTCCCGGCGGCATCGGACAGCCGGGCGCCAGCAATCCGGCGGCCGCGCTGCGCCAGGGGCAGGAGGCCTTCCAGCGCAAGGACTTCAAGGCCGCCATCCAGGCCTTCCAGACCGTGTTGCGCCGCGATCCCGGCCACCCCGCGGCCAACGCCTACATGGGGATGATCCTGGCCCAGGCCGGGCATGTCGAGGCCGCCCTCGAGGCGCTGGACCGCGCGCTCGCGCGCACCCCCAACTTCCCCCTGGCGCTGTGGGCCAAGGGCATGGTGCTGTTTCAGGACGGCCGCGACCCGGCCGGCGCGCGCGAGCACCTGGAGCGGCTGGAAGGCCTTCTGCCCCAGGGAGAGCAACGCAATGCCGTGCGCGACATCATCGCGCGGATCGGCGAGCAGGCACCGGAACCGGCGGGGGCGCCCGCCGAGAGACGCATCGAGGGCACGGTGGAGCTGGAAGCCGGACATGCTCCGGGCACCGGAGCCCGGGCCGTCCTCTACATCATCGCCCGGCCCGCCGGAGCCCAGGGCGGCCCGCCCCTGGCGGTTAAGCGTATCGTCGCACCGGCCTTTCCGGTGTCCTTTTCACTGGGTCCCAACGACGTGATGATACAGGGAACGGCCTTCGAAGGCCCGCTGAATCTGACCGCACGGCTGGACCGCGACGGCGACCCCCTGACGCGCGAGGCCGGCGAACCGGCCGGAGCCCACGACGGGAACCCCGTCTCGCCCGGCGCACGAAATGTGGTCGTGAAGCTGCGCTGACCGCGGCGGTCTGGCGTGGCGGTGCGAAGCACCGAGTCCAGGCGCCCCGCTATCACCCGCCTTCAGGAAGTCTCTGGTACTTGCCCTTGTAGAACAGCAGCGGGCGGTCGCCCGCTGCCTCCGCGTGGATGATCTCGCCCAGGTAGATGGTGTGGTCGCCGCCCTCGTAGCCTTGGGTGACGGTGCACTCGATGTACCCGATGGTCTGGTCGAGGAGCGGGATGCCGTTGCCGCTCATGTGCCAGGCTGTGTCCTCGAACTTCTCGATGCCCTTGGTGGCGAAGCGGTTGGCCAGTTGCTCCTGGTGCTCACCCAAAAGGTTGACGGCGAACACGCCCGAGTCCTCGAAGCACTCGTAGCAGTTGGCCTTCTTGTCGATGCACACCAGCACCAGCGGCGGGGTCAGGGAGAGGGAGGAGAAAGCGTTGGCGGTGATCCCCGTGGGAACTCCGGCCTTGTCCTTGGTGGTCACGATGGTCACTCCGGTGGCGAAGTGCCCCAACACGTGCCGGATCTCGCGCGGGTCCATGCTGCTCGGCGTAACAGACGGGGCCGAGCATTGTCAATCACCGTGCAGGGTTCATGGGTACCGGTGTCCGGCAGCGGATCAGCCGCAAAACACAAGGTTGGCGAGGCGGGCAACCGGCCGGATTCAGCCGTCGAGCTCCGGCTTCGGCAGCATCATGTAGGGGACGCTGTCGTCGTCAAGCGCTTCCCTTTGCTCGGCGGTGGCGGTGCCGTGGATGGGGCGTTCCTCGGTCTCGCCGGCGTGGATGCGGCGGGCCTCGTCGGCGAAGTGATGGCCGACATTCTCGAAGTTGTTCTCGATGTAGTGGTGCACCCGGATCAGCGCTTCCTTGAGCTGTTCCGGCGGGGGCATGGCCTGTGGCTGACGTTGCGTCGGCGGAGCCGGTCGCTCCTCCTGTTTCGTGTGTACGGCGCAGGCATGGGGGAGCTTGGTGACGGCGGTGGAGTTGCACACCGGACAGACGACCAGGCCTTGGGAGAGCTGCTCCTGGAAGTTCTCGGGCCCCGAGAACCATCCCTCGAAGCCGTGATCGTTGTTGCAGGTGAGATCGTAAATGACCATGTCGATCAACCGGACCGGGCCGGGCCTCCTGTTCCGAAGTTAAATCCGGCCCCCGACCGTGTCAAGACAGCAGGAAACCCGTCACCACATCGACGAACGCGTCCTGTTCCTCGATCTGCGGTTCGTGTGCCGAGTCGTGGAACCGGTGGGTCGTGGAACCGGGGACGATGCGCTGAAGCCGGTCGTCCCAGTCGGGCTGGTTGAGGGGGTCGTGGTCACAGCCGATGATGAGCAAGGGCACCGTGACGGTGGACAGTTGCTTCACGAAGGCGTCGATGGTGGAGCCGCGCTCGTACCCCGGGCGCTTCAAACGGGCCGCGGACAGGGCCTCCCAGGCACCCGGCGCGATGGAATCGTTGTAGCGCGACTCGACGCATTCCTGGGTGAGCCACTTCTCGTCGTGAAACAGCAGCTTGAGAAGCTTGCCCATGTTCTCCAGGCTCGGGGTGTAGTCCTCCAGGTCGGCCTGGAAGTCGCTCTTGAACACCCCGGCGTTGCCGCAGATGGTCACCATCTTCTTCATCTTCAAGGGCGAGGGATTCCGCACCGAGCTTCTCAGGAGCGTGCCGCCGCCGGCGGAATTGCCCACGAAGAAGGCCTCGCCAACGCCCACCACCTCCAGCCACTGGGCGAGGTGCGTCAACCGGAACCCCGAGGGGTCGGAGAAGCTGTAGATCTTGGCGGTGCGGCCGTAGCCCAGCATGTCCGGAGCGAGCACGTGAAAGGTCCGCCCGAGCTTCGCAATGGCCGTGCCCCAGGTGGCCTCGGCCGACGCGCCGTACTCGCCGCCGTGGAGCAGCACCAGGTCGGGGCCCTCCCCCGCTTCCAGGTAATGGGTCTCGATGCCTCCGACCCGAAGTGTCCGATGCAGATAGTCCGTGCTCATGTTCCGTTCTCCCCGCCAGGCACACGGCGAGACTGCCCGGCCCGCTCCTTCCGCCCGTGATCTCCGGACCATCCTACACCATTTTCTCGATGTCGATTACTCCGGGGGTCGTTGAGTCGATAACGGCGGCCGCAGCACGGACTGGTCAGGGGTTATTGCCGGCAGTGGGCTACTCGACATGGACCTGCACCGACCCGGAGCAGTTGTTTGTGGTATCGGACTCCCCGGACACCGCGTCCACGCATGCGCCGTAGTAGTAGGTGCCGGCCGTGGAGGGCGCGGTCAAATCGATCGACTCCGCGCTGGTCCCCGCAGCCGCGAGCGCGCCGACAGAATCCATCCCGACCTTCGTGTCGGACGTCGAGATCGTGGCATCGGTCGAGCGGTAGTAGTGAAGCGTCGTCGCCGCCGACTCCTCGTTGCCCGAATTGGTCACCGTGACAGACAGCGTGAAAGGTCCCCCGGTCGCAGGGCTTGCATTGTCCACCGACGGTGTCCCCACCTCCAGATTTGGAGCCGTGACCGTAACCTTCACAGGAGAAAAGAACTGGCAGTTGTTATCGGTTTCATTCTCATCCGTCACCGCGTCCACGCACGCGTAGTAATAGTAGTCATCGGGTATCGACGGCGCGGTCAGGTTGATCGTCTTTTCGCTCTTGGCCGCTGACGCAAGTGCGCCGACATCGTCCGTGCCAACCGCCGTGTCCGACGACGGATCGAGGATCCAAGGGCTCGTCGATCGATAGTAGCGCAGCGTCGACGCCCCGGCCGCCAGGGCGCCCCGGTTCCGCACGGTCGCCGACAGGGTGAATGATCCTCCCGGATTCGGGTTGTTATCGGTCGTTGAGTCAACCCGCGCAGTCAGGTCCGGGGCCGGCACCGGTACTTCCAGCGTTGTAGCGCGGGTACAGTGATCGCTCGTGTCCGACTCGTCGGGAACCGCATCCACGCACGCGCCGTAATAGTAACTGCCGGGTGCCGCCGGAGCGGTCAGGTCGCCCGACGGGTAATGTTCAATTTCCCCTGCCGCGAGCGCTTCGACCGCGACGGTGGCCACCACCATGTCCGACGTTGAGATCGTATCGTTCGTGGAGTGGTAGAATCGTACGGTCGTGGCCGCCGCTTCCCCGTCCCCTTCGTTTTCCAGGCGGGCCGACAGCCGGAAAGTCCCCCCGGGCACAAGTGGGATTTGGTACGAGGGGCCCTGGGTCATTCGGATCGTCAGGTTCGGGCGCACCTTGACTTCCACCTCCACGGCCTCCGAGCAGTTGTTCGCGGTGTTCCACTCGTTCGGCACCGTGTTGATACACAATCCGTAGTAGTAGGTGCCGAGCGTCGTTGGCGCTCTCAAGAACTCGGTTCCGGTGCTTGAACTCCCTGCAGCGAGGTGATTGCCGTAGATTATCCCTGCTCCCGACAGATTCGTGTCCGAAGTCGTAATGGTCGAATCTTCGGATCGGTAAAAGCGCCCCAACAGACGCCCCCTCACATCCACTTCGCCCTCGTTGGTTACCGTCCCTGACAACACGAAGAAACCCCCCGGCTTCATCTCCGCCGGCGCCGACGACGACGCAACCAGGTCCGGCCGTTCGTCGACCGTCACCGGCACTGCCGCCGAGCAGTTGTTTCGCGCGGTCTCGTTCGCCTCACCCGCCACCGCGTCCACGCACGCGCCGTAGTAATAGGTGCCATTGTCCGATGGTGTGGTCAGGGATGTCGAATGGTCGCTGGCGCCGGCCGCCGCCAGCGCGCCGACATCGGCGGTGTCCACCTGCGTGTCGGACGTCGTGATCGTCGAATCGATGGAGCGGTAGTAGCGAAGCGTCGTCGCCGCCGCGTCCACACCGCCCGAGTTGGTCACCGTGCCCGACAGGTTGAATGTCGTCCCCGGTCCCTTGGTCGCGTCGTCCACCGAGACCGAAGACACCACCAGGTCGGGACCGGCACTGGATGACACCGTGATCCGCACGGACGCCGAACAGTTGTTCGTCGTGTTCGATTCTCTGGCCACCGAATCCACGCAGGCTCCATAGAAGTACGTGCCGGGAGACGCCGGCGCAGTGAGGTCGATCGACTGCCTGCTGCCCTCCGGTTCATAAACCAGCCCCGTCCCTGCCAACTGTCCCACTTCGTCGTTACCCACTCTCCTGTCGGACGTGTCGATCGTGGCATCCGCGGAGCGGTAGTAGCGCACGGTCGTTTCCACCGAGTACGCGCACCCGCTGTTTCGCACCGTCGCCGAGAGGGTGAAGGACCCCCGGGTTACCAAGTCGTTGCCGGTCACGGCAGGCGCCGCCATAACCAGGTCCGGCTCACATGCAAATTCTCCTACCGACACACCGCCATATTCCCAACAGTTGTTGCTCGTGTTCGTCTCACCGGGCACGGCATCCACGCACACGCCGTAGACGTACCAGCCGGGGTTCGATGGCGCGGGGATACGCCCATCGACACGGCCGGAGCTGGAGCCAGGACGTACGGATGGCAAGTCAACGGTGGCCACCGTTGTGTCCGACATCGTGACAGTCTTGTCATCCTCGGAAAGCAGGAATCTCAGAGTCGAGGGCGCAGATGTCCCACCACCCAGATTCTCCACGTACGTCCATTTACCCAGGGTTCCCCCCAGTCCCACCCTGAGAGAGCCGCCACCAAACTTGAGGAACAGATCAGGCTTGGCAACACGAACCATCACCGCTGGAGAACAGTTGTCCGTCGTGTCGGATTCACTCGTCACCGCATCCACGCACGCGCCGTAGAAGTAGTACAAGCCCGGAGGAGGTGTCGTAGGCACAGGCAAGGTCATGGATTCAGCGCTGCTACCGGAAGCGTCAAGTCCCACCAGGGTGCTTGCATCCACCGCAAAATCCGCAGTCGTGATCGTTTCATCCGTAGACCGGTAGTAGCGGAGCCTCGTGGAGGGCGATGTCCCGGCGCCCGCGTTGGTCACCGTGACTGACAGGATAAACGACGTACCCATGGCCGGCAGGTCGTCGTCCACCGACGGTGTCCCCAACTGAAGGTTCGGATATTGCGCCGTCCCCGGTGGCGTCCTCGAATCCTCCAGATCCAGCTTCGCCGACCGGGAGCAGTTGTCCGTAGTATTGGACTCATCTGTCAGCGCGTCCACGCAAGCACCGTAGTAGTATGTCCCCGCCGTCGATGGAGCTGTGAGTGAGATCCATTGCTCGCTGGTGCCGGCTACCGCGAGTGCGTCGACAGAATCGGTGCCGACCTCCGTGTCTGACGTCGTGATCGTCGCGTCCGTCGAGCGGTAGTAGCGGAGCGTCGTCGCCGGCGCCTCGGCGTCGCCATCGTTGCTCACCGTCGCCGACAGGGTGAACGGCCCGCCCGTCTCCACACTCGCGCCGCTCACTGTCGGCGTCCCGACCACCAGGTCCGGTTGGCCCTGCACCGGCTGCACCGGCGCAG
>JAPOPM010000039.1 GCA_026712905.1 Deltaproteobacteria bacterium | reverse complement strand
CGCGGCGTAGGCCAGCGGCAGGGGTGTCGAGAACTGCTGGAGACGGACCTGCTCTTCGGAGCGCCTGGTGTGGGACGGCTCCAGCGCGGCCATGGCTTCGAGCATCCTGAGCATGGCGGAGGGTCCTTCCGGGCCGGCGCCAGCGTGGCGGCGCATGGCCCGGCCGTGACGGCGGATAAACAGCACGACCGCCGCCTCGGCGGCCTCGTAGGCGTCCTTCCAGACCCAGGCGCCCCGGGCGTCGTCCGCGCCGAAGGCATGGGTCATGGCGTCGCGCAGAGTGGCCGCGTCGAGCGGCCGGCCGGCTTCCAGGACCGGCAGGAGGGTTCCGGCGGCGTCGTAGATCGCGTCATGGGCGGAAGGCCGGGGGCCTGAAGCAGTCGGACCTGAAGAGGCCGGAAGCGTATGGGGAACGGGCAGGCGCGCGGATGCGTCCGGCGCCGTATGGACGTCGAGCATGATCCCTCCTGGAAGTGCTTGAAGGCGCCGGCGGCCCGCATCGAGCCGGTTGCTCCGGTTCGCCGCGGGCCTGTCGGATGGATGGCCGGTGGCGGGACGGCAGATCAGGGACAGGTCACAGCAATCCTTCCTGCCTGAAGCTGAAGAACCGGCCGTGACCGCAGACGACGTGGTCGTGGACCCGGATGCCCATCACCTCGCCCACCTGCCGGAGCCGGTGGGTGATCTCCACGTCCTCGCGAGAAGGGGCAGGATCGCCGCTGGGATGCTGATGGGTAAAGATGACCGAGGCGGCGCTCTCCCTGATGACGGGGCGGAAGCACTCGCGGGGGTGTACAACGGAGGCGGAAAGGCTTCCCGTGGAAACCCGGTGGTGACGGATGAGCCTGTTGCGGTTGTCCATCATCAGGACATCGAAGTGCTCCCGGTACTCGTTCACGTACCGCGGCCGCATGTAACGGTAGGCCTCCTCGGGACTGCTGACCGTGGGGGCGTCTCCGTGGAGGGAGGATTCGGCTTCGAGGAGTTGGCGTCCCAGGTCGAACGCGGCCTTGACCCTGCCGGCCTGCGCCTGGGTGAGTCCGTGTTGTCGCAGTTCCCGGACGGTCATGGAGTCGAGGTCGAGCAGGGAGAGGCCGTTGAGCCTGCTCGTGCCGTTCGCGCCGATCAATGCTTCCATCGGGTTCGGGGTGTCCATGCAGCGCTTCTCCTTGTGGCGGGTGAATGTCGCCGGCGGGCAACGGCCGCTCCCGCGCCCGGGCCGCTCCGCCACCGGAAAGCCGGGCTCGGCTCCGGGCGGGGCACTGGTGTGCGGCGGGGTGGAATGCCGGCCGGCCCAAAAGAGCCGTTCGGCCAACGTGCTCAGGTGGCGGCTTTGGCGGAATCGCCCAGAACGACCCGGACGTCGGGCCGGCGGATGGAGACCTCCACCTTGCGGCCGTTGGGAACGAGGTGGAGGATCTCCCGGCGGACGGTCTCGGCGATGGAGAGTTCGAGCGCGGAGTCCTCGCTGCAAAGGAGCCTGGTGGCGATGTGGAGCGCGTCCTCGTCGAACCGCTGGGCCTGCGTGGACCAACTGTCAGCGTCCGCGTCATCCGAGGCGGCGAAGTAGCCCCGGCGCAAGATCTCCGCGAGTTGGTGTGGTTCCAGGGCGCTGTCCCGTGTCACGAGCGGCAACGCGTCGCCGATCCAGCTCCAGGGCTCGCCAGCGAAGGCGAGATCGGCAGGGAGATGAAGAGTCGGGCTGGAGCCGCCGGCGGTCCTGACCAACAGCGCCATGCGGATCGCCGCGGGACGCGGAGGTAAGGGGGTCGCTTCAGTCTCCTTGTGGCCGGGCATGGGGAAGTCCCGGAGCGGCCACCCCTTGCCGTGAGAGTCGGTGACCTCGGTGTCGATGCCCGTGATGCGGTCGAGGCGGTCATACCACTCGTAGCCTTCGAGGCGCCTGTCCGCCTCGAAGAGCCTCTCCGCAAGGCCGGCCCGCTCGGCGGCGCGCCACAGCGCCTGCGCCTCGGGGGGCTCGGGATCGCAGTCCATCACCAACGCGTCGGGGCCGGCGGGCGCGGGCTTCGGAGGCTCCCGCCAGTCGTCGATGTCCGCGATGGCGGGACGCCAGGGACGGAGAACCTGGGGAGGCGGCGCGAGGTCGATCCCGGCGCCGCGCGCCCGCGTCCAGTCGGCGAAGGCGGGACGCGGCTCCGGGTCGGCGGCCATGGCGCGGTAGATCGCCAGGCGGGCAGCCTGGCGCATCTCGGCGGTAAAGGCATTCTCCACCGCTTCCCGGCGGGCCGGCAGCACGAGT
>JAPOPM010000038.1 GCA_026712905.1 Deltaproteobacteria bacterium | reverse complement strand
GCCCTCGGACCGGACCTGGCAGAAGGACAAATCCCTGGGCGCCAGCACCTTGAACATCCCGGGGGGCCATACCATCGATGCGCTGCGCTTCATCGTGGGCGATTTCAGCTCCGTGTCCGCCGTGGTGAGCACCCAGGCGCGGCAGTGGTACGAGACCGACACGCAACGCTACGTCGACGTCGACGCCCCGGACAACGTGCTGGTGAGCGGGCGGTTGGCCAACGGCGCGGTGGCCTCGGTCTACGTGGCCGCCGTACCCTGGAGCGTGTCCGGCTACCGCATGGAGATCTACGGTCGCGAGGGCACGCTGGTGGCCTCCTCCGGCAACACGCCGCAACTCCTGGCGGTGCGCCTTCAGGGAGCCAAGGCCGGCGGGTCCGGCCTCGAGGAGCTGGAGGTGCCGGGCGAGTACGTCACCGCGCCGGCGGAGACCCCGGATAAGGAACCCAAGAACGTTGGCGAAATGTACGTGAGATTTGGGGAGGCCATCCGCAACGGCACCGGCTGCGAGCCCGATTTCAATACGGCCGTGGACTTGCACCGGCTCGTCGACGCCATCACGGAGGCGTCGGAAGAAGGCCGGGAGGTGGCCCTGTAAGCTCCTCGGGAACGATCGCGCGGCGGAGACGGGAACTGTTCGACGATGCTACGCGCGCCGCGCCGCCGCGGCGCGGGCGAGGTCTTCGAGCATGGGGACGGTGGTTTCCCAGTCGATGCAGGCGTCGGTGACGCTCTGGCCGTAGGTGAGAGGGGTGTCGGGCTTGATGTCCTGACGGCCGGCGACGAGGTGGCTTTCCATCATCACGCCGCAGATATTGTCGGAACCCGCGGCGACTTGGGCGCACACGTCGGCGCATACTTCGGGCTGGCGCCGATAATCCTTCTGGCTGTTGCCGTGGCTGCAGTCGACGAGGACGCGGTTTGGCAGATCGGCGGCGCGCAGGGTTTCCGCGGTCTTGTCGATCACGCCGCGGTCGTAGTTGGGTCCGGCATTGGAGCCGCGCAGGATGACGTGGCAGCTTGCGTTTCCGGACGTGGAGATGATCGCGGCGATTCCCTGATCGGTGACGCCGAGGAAATGGTGCGGGTGGCACGCGGCGCGGACGCCGTCGATGGCGATCTGGATCGAGCCGCCGGTGCCGTTCTTGAAACCCACCGGCATCGACAGGCCCGAGGCCAGCTCGCGGTGGACCTGGCTTTCCGCGGTCCGGGCGCCGATGGCGCCCCAAGAGACGAGGTCGGCGGTGAACTGCGGGCTGATGGTGTCGAGGAACTCGGAACCCGCCGGCACACCCATGTTCGCGAGCTCCAGCAAGAGCCCCCGGGCAACCCTTAATCCCTTGTTTATATTAAACTTTCCGTCGAGGTTGGGGTCGTTGATCAGCCCCTTCCAGCCGACCGTGGTGCGCGGCTTTTCGAAGTAGACGCGCATGATGATGTAGAGGTCGTCGGCGAGGCGGTCGGCTTCCCGTTTGAGACGGCCGGCGTACTCGAGAGCCGCATCCGTATCGTGAATGGAACAGGGACCCGCGATCACCAGCAGTCGCCCATCCTGTCCGTTGAGGATGTTATCGATCTGGTGCCGCGCCTTGGTCACCGTGGCCGTCGCCTGGTCGGTAATCGGCAGCTCCTCGTTTACCAGGATCATTGGCGGCACCAGTGGGCGCAGGGTTTCGACTCGGAGGTCGTCGGTGGTCCGTTCCATGGCGTTAAGTGGTGTATCTAACACAGTATTCCAGGATAGGCGAATACGCGGCGCCGGTGTCGTCGGCGGGACGGCGAAGCGGACGCACGATGCCGCCGGATAGGATATAATGTTGCAGGCGAGCGGAGAGCGGAGGCGTTCCTGATGTACCGGGCGGATACCATCGCGGCGGTGGCGACGCCCCCTGGCGAAGGGGGAGTGGCGATGGTGCGCTTGAGCGGACCGGATGCCGAGCGCATCGGACGGGAAATCCTTGCGCGGAAGGACGCCGACTGGGAATCACACCGCCTGTATCACGGGAGGGTGCGGGACCCCGGCAACGGCGCCGTGGTGGACGAGGTGATGTTTGCCTTCCTGCGGGAGCCCAGGAGCTATACCGGCGAGGACACCGTCGAGATCCATTGCCACGGGGGTCCGTACGTGGTGCGGCAGGTGCTCGGTCTGGCGCTCGGGCGCGGAGCGCGGCACGCGGACCCAGGGGAATTTACCAAGAGAGCGTTCTTGAATGGTCGATTGGATTTGGCGCAGGCCGAGGCAGTGCTGGATCTGATCCGGTCACGTACCGACAAGGCCGCCGGGATCGCCCTGGGCCAGATGGACGGCGGCCTTTCGCAGGAGGTCCAGTCTCTTCGCGAAGAACTGGTGGATACGCTCGTACAGGTGGAGGCGGCCATCGACTTCCCGGAGGAAGAGATCGAGCTGCTGCAGCGTGAGGCGTTGGGCCGGAAGGTCGCGGAGGTCGTCGCCAGGGTTTCTTCCCTCGCCGACAGTTACGAATGGGGCCGCTTGATCCGCGAGGGAGTACGGGTGTGCATCGTGGGGCGGCCGAACGTCGGCAAGTCGAGCCTGCTGAACGCGCTGCTGGGGGTTGACCGAGCCATCGTGACCTCTACGCCGGGGACCACACGTGACTTCATCGAGGAGACCGTGAACCTCAACGGCTTGCCCGTGGTACTGTGGGACACGGCGGGTATCCGGGACAGGACCGAGGGCGTGGAGCAGATTGGCATCGACGTGACGTTGAAGCGGCTCGCCGAGAGCCAGGGATGCATGCTGGTCCTCGACGGGTCGGCGGCGCTGGCCGCGGAAGACATGGACGTGATGGAGCGGGTGCGAGGAATGGCAGGCCTCGTGGTCGTCAACAAGTGCGACCTGGAGCAGCACATCGACCGTACGGCGGTGTCCGGCCGTGTCCCCGGTCTGCGGCAGGTGGCGGTGTCGGCTTTGACGGGACAGGGGTTGGACGATTTGAAAGAGTCCCTGCGGGACTGTTTCCTGGACTCGGCGGCGGAGCCGGAGATCGTGGTGACGAACGTGCGTCACAAGGCGGCCCTGGACCGGGCCAGGGAGAGTCTTGTGGAAGTGCATCGTGCCATCGAGCAGGGCCTTCCGCCCGACATTGTGGCCGTGGACCTGCAGGAGGCGCGGGACAGTCTTGAGGAGATCATCGGTACCGTGACCAATGAGGACATCCTCGACCGTATTTTTTCGCAGTTCTGCATCGGCAAGTAGCGCGGGAGCTCCGGCACCAAGTGCCGATGAGGTGCCACGGCCCCGTTCGGCCTGAGCGAAGCGAAGTCGAGGGCCGCCGAACAGTTCCGCAGGCACCATGGTTAGAGCGTGGAAGTCGGACACACAATTTGTCACAATCGGTGTCGTCCCAAGTCATTCAGCAAAGGATGTTTCACGTGAAACAATCGCTGGGAGGAGCCGGCAGAATCTATGACGTCATCGTCGTAGGCGCCGGGCACGCAGGCATCGAAGCCGCGTTGGCGGCCGCACGCATGGGTTTCGACACGTTGATGTTGACGCTCAACCTGGACCATATCGGCCAGATGTCCTGCAATCCGGCCATCGGAGGCATCGGAAAGGGCCACTTGGTCAAGGAAATCGATGCGCTTGGCGGCGAGATGGCCCGGGCCATCGACGAGACCGGCATCCAGTTTCGCGTGCTGAACACCAGGAAGGGGCCGGCGGTCAGGGCATCCCGCGCCCAAGCGGACAAGGCGCTCTACCGCCAGCGGATGAAACGGGTAGTAGAGCGGTGTGAGAACCTCATCCTCAAACAAGCCAGCGTGGAACGGCTGGTATGCCGCGATGGCGAAGTCGTAGGCGTGGAGACCCAGATCGGAGAGGTGTTCGAAGGCAAGAGGACGATCTTGACCACCGGAACCTTCCTGCAGGGGTTGATCCACGTCGGCGACCGCAACTATTCGGGGGGTCGAGCCGGGGATTTCGCCGCGCAGGGACTCAGCAAGTCCTTGAGCGAGCTCGGTTTGCGCCTGGGACGCCTGAAAACCGGCACTTGTCCACGTTTGCACGCCGATTCCATCGACTACTCCAAGCTGCATATTCAGCATGGAGACGAGAACCCCGTGCCGTTTTCGTTCGGCACGGCGCGGATCGAGCAGAAGCAGGTCCCCTGCCACGTTACCTACACCAACCCGTCGACACACGACATCATTCGGGCGGCCATTCACCGTTCGCCCATGTACTCGGGGGTGATTCAGAGCCGGGGACCGCGCTATTGTCCCTCCATCGAGGACAAGGTCGTACGTTTCGCGGACAAGCAGCGCCACCAGATCTTCCTGGAACCCGAGGGGTACGACACGGTCGAGGTCTATCCTAACGGCATCTCCACGAGCCTCCCGCTCGACGTCCAGGTGGAAATGGTGCACAGCATCCAAGGTCTTGAAAACGCGGAGATCATGCGGCCGGGCTACGCTATCGAGTACGACTACGTGGAGCCCACTCAACTGAAGCCGAGTCTGGAGACGAAGGCCATTGGCGGTCTGTACCTGGCCGGGCAGATCAACGGAACCACCGGATATGAGGAGGCCGCCAGTCAAGGCCTTATGGCGGCCATCAATGCGTGTCTCAGCCTCAGGGGCGAAGAGCCGCTCATTCTTTCCCGTGACCAGGCGTATATCGGCGTCCTGATCGACGACTTGGTCACCAAGGGGACGGACGGGGAGCCCTACCGGATGTTCACTTCCAGGGCCGAATACCGGCTCCTGCTTCGGGAGGACAACGCGGACCTTCGGCTTACCGACTTGGGCTCTCGCATCGGATTGGCCACTCCAACGGCCCACGATCGCACGGTCCGAAAGCAGCAACAGATCGCGGAGTGGACCGGGAAACTGGAAACCATCCGCGTCAATCCGTCGCCAGCCGTCCAGGAACAACTCAAGAGCCTGGGAACGGCGCCCATTCGCAACATCACGCCGTTGGCGCAACTCCTCCGTCGTCCGGAGATTACGTTCGCGGACCTGCAGGCCTTCGACGCCGATGTGACGGAGGTGCCATCCGATGTGGCCCTGCAGGTGGAAGTGTCAACAAAATACAGTGGTTACGTGGATCGCCAGGCACAGGGATTGAAGCGGTTTCAGAAGCTGGAGAACGTGGCCCTTCCGGTGGACCTCAATTACGCAACCATCGACGGGTTGTCGCGCGAGATCAAGGAAAAGCTCACACACGTACGGCCACGCTCTCTCGGCCAAGCCTACAGGATCGCGGGGGTCACCCCGGCCGCCATCTCGGTGCTTTCGCTGTATCTCTACAAGTTGAAGGCCGGTTGAGGGGAGGCCTCGTGTCTTGCGCCACAAGCTTCTTCGTGGCGGCAAGACACGAGACCTCTCCACGGTGCCTGCAACCAGGTGTGGTGACCGGTGCCCTGCAAAGAACTCTCCAGCGCAGAGCAACTCTTGATCGACGGCGCGAGATCCTTCGATCTGGCGTTGTCAACTCAACAGGTCGCCGGCTTCGCCAGCTATCGATCTCTACTGTCCGTATGGGGCGCCCGACTCAACCTCACCGCGATTCGTGAAGACCCGCTGGTCATTCGACTGCATTTCCTTGACTCCCTCGCGGTCGTGCCGCTCTTGAGTCATACCGACGCAATCGTGGACATCGGCAGCGGAGCGGGTTTCCCGGGGATCCCCATCAAGCTTGTTTCACCGGAGAAGCCGGTATATCTGGTCGAACCGCGCCGCAAACGTGCGAATTTTCTGCGACACGTTATTCGGGAACTCGACTTGACGAATGCCCACGTCATCGAGAGTCGTGCCGAGGACCTGCCTACCGAAGGCCTGCCCCCGATAATGGAAACCGTCACCCGCGGGTTCTCCGATATCCCCGGCTTCGTAAAGGCAAGCGGCCGACTTCTCGGTCCGAACGGTACGGGCGTTCTCATGCAAGGCCCCAAGGGCCCCTCCGTCTTGGATGACCTTCGCGGCTTCCTTTCCCGCCATGGATTCGACGAAGGCCGGACCGTTCGATTCTCTCTCCCATTCGGGAGCGAGCAAAGGACCGTGCTTACCTTCAAGAAGGTGTAGGGGAGACGCACTCTCTTTCGCTTCGTCCCGAGGTCATTGTTTCACGTGAAACATGCGCTACACTTCCTTTCGAAGTCTTGGCGTGTTACATTCCCGGAGTACCCGGAAATCTCTTAACCCATTGAATATTAAAGAGTTTTGAGCAGGATAATCGCCATAGCCAATCAGAAGGGCGGGGTCGGTAAGACCACCACGGCCGTGAATCTTGGCGCCTCCCTGGCGGTCGCGACCAAACGCACCCTTTTGGTGGACATGGATCCCCAAGGGAACACCACCACGGGGTTCGGGGTCGACCGCGGGGCTCTCAACAAGAGCATCTACGACGTGATGATCGAGGACTGCTTCGCCACCGAGGCGCTATGCGCAACGGAACTGCCCCTTTTGTTCCTCTTGCCGGCCGACCGTGACTTGGTGAGCGCCGAGTTGCAGTTGATGGACATGGAAGACCGTTTCGGCCGGCTCCGGGACGCCCTGGAGACAGTAAAAAACCGGTTCGATTACATTCTGCTGGATTGTCCCCCTTCCCTGGGTTTGCTCACCCTCAACGCCTTGGTCGCGGCGGACTCCCTGTTGGTGCCGCTTCAGTGCGAGTACTATGCCCTGGAAGGCCTCAGCGCCATTCTTGATACGATGAAGCGTATCCAGGACGCGTACAATCCGAAGTTGCAGCTTGAGGGGATCGTTCTCTGCATGTACGACGCCCGCAGCAATCTATCGGCGCAGGTAGCGGCGGATGTCCGCGACCATTTTCCTGAACAGTTGTTTCAGACCATCATCCCCCGGAACGTCCGCCTGAGCGAGAGTCCAAGCCACGGCAGGCCCGCCCTGCTGTACGACCCCCGGTCCAAGGGGGCACAGGGTTACCTGGGCCTTGCGGCCGAAGTAATGGATCGTCGGAAGGAGTCCACGCATGCAGAAGCCTAGACTGGGCCGGGGTCTTGACGCCCTGCTGCCGAAGAGCACCCCGACGGTCCGGGAATCCGCCCCGGAGCCTGGGCCGATGACGGTGCATCCCTCCTTGATCATCCCCAATCCGAATCAACCCAGGCGGATCTTCGACGAGGCCAGGATCGACGAGCTGGCAAGATCCATCGAGGACAGCGGCATCCTGCAACCCCTCGTCGTGCGCACGAGCTCCAACGGCTACGAGCTCATCGCCGGCGAACGCCGCCTGCGCGCGGCCCAGCGCTTGGGACTCCCGGAAGTACCTGTAATCATTCATGAAACCGTAGATCCGAACACCCTCCTCCTGGCGTTGATCGAGAACCTTCAGCGCGAGGACCTGAATCCCATCGAGGAAGCCGCCGCTTTCGCCGAGTTGCAGGAACAGTTCAACCTGACCCAGGAACAGGTCGCCGGAAAGGTCGGCAGGAGTCGTTCCGCGGTGGCGAATTCGCTGCGACTTCTGTCGCTGCCCGACGACATCAAGCAACACGTGGCCCGCGGTGAGTTGCCCGCCGGCCAGGCCCGTGCGCTCCTCGCCCTGGAAAACCGCGCCATGCTCGCGGCAGCGGTGCGTGAAGTCATGGCCAAGGACCTGTCCACGCGCGAGACCGAAGCCTTGGTGAAGCGGCTCAAGAGTGAAAAACGCCCCAAGACCGAGCATCGACTGGACCCCGACCTCGCAAATCTGGTCGAAACCCTGCAGCGCCGCCTCGGCACCCGTGTCCGGCTCATGCACCGCGCGCGCGACGGCAAGGGCAAGCTGGAGATCGAGTACTACTCGCAGGACGACCTGGGACGGATCACGGACATGGTGATGGGCAAGGGCTAGTGAGAAACCGGGTCATGCGGTCCACGCTTTGACAAGGTCAGGCTCGGATGTTATAGACCACTGCCGTGGCAGGCAGTTGAATGAGGTTCGCCTCCCTCCGGCTGCACGCGCCGATCCATCAAGCACGGTCCGTTTGGGCCGTGTTTCGTGTAACTAGTGGGATTATCGGGGCTTTTCCTTTGCCGGGGGCTTCGGGCCGTGGTCACGGCGAGACGCTACCGGCCAACGTGGAAAGGGAACGACACGCCGCCTGACGGCATTCGGTTCACGCCATCTCAGAACTCCGGACGGCCCGGGCTGTTGGTCCGCGTCCGGTGTTTTCAGCAACCCAACGCGTAGCATGATCAGCGTAGACTTTTCCTTGGTGGTCCAAATCGTCCTGTTCCTGATCCTGTGGAGCATTCTGCGCCGCGTGCTCTTCGGGCCGGTGGGGCGTCTGATGGCGGAGCGGGAGCGCCGGACGGAGGGCGCGCACGCGGAGGCGCGTACCTTGTCCGACGAAGGCAAGGCGCTGCAGGAACAGTACGACGCCGCCATCGCCAAGGCGCGGGCGGAAGGGGAAGCCATCAAGGGCGAGATCCGGGAAGAAGCGCTCAGGGCACGCAACGTCATCCTGTCACAGGGGCGTGACGCGGCGACGCAAAAGATCCAGGAGATTCGCGAAGAAGTTCGCAAGGAGATGGACGCGGCGCGCGTGGTCGCTGCGAGCAACGCCGAGGCGCTAGCGGAAGAGATGGCGGAGAAGGTGCTGGGGCGGAGGCTGTCATGACCGTCGTAAGCGAAATGTTCGTGTCCGTGGCGTGGGCCGCGACCGGCGGCGAGGCCCATGTGCCGTCCATTACCGAACTCATCTTCCCGCTGATCAACTTCCTGATCTTCGCGTATCTGGTCAAGCGCTTCGGCCTTCCGATCATCAGAGACCATCTCAAGCAGCGGCGCGAAGGCATGATCGCCGCGGTGGATACGGCCCAGAAGGCCAAGGCAGAGGCCGACGGATACGTTCGGAGCTATCAGGAATTATTGAAGGTTCTCGACGAGGAGTGCGATCGGATACGGGCTGGGCTGAGGGCCGAGGGCGAGCGCGAACGTGCACGGATCGTGGCCGAAGCCGAGGAGTCCTCCGCCAAGCTGATGGCCGACGCGGACTTTCTGGCGGAGCAGGAGGTCAAGATGGCGCGCCAGCAGATCCGCGCCGAGATGGCCTCCCAGGCCGAGGCAGCCGCGATACGGCTGCTCCGGCAGCACATGGCCGCCGCCGACCAGGATCGCATGGTGCAAAGCTTCTCCGAGCAGATCCAGGAGCTTTGACGCCGAGCCGGGAAACCCGCCGCGATGCCGCGGCGCAACGGAGTCGCTCCGCGGACAGCCGAGAGGACACCACACCAAGTCTATAACCGATGACTGCAGGAAAGATCAGCCGCCGCTATGCCAGGGCGATCTTCGAGCTCGCCGCCGGCCGGGAGGAAGCCGTCGCAGCGGAAATCGACGGATTTCTCAAGGTGTACGCGCACCCCGAACTCAGGCATGTGCTGGGCAACCCCGCCTTCGACGTGGAGCGACGCAAGCAGATCGTCGCCGAACTGGCCGGACGGATGGGACTGTCCGATCTGACCACCCACTTCGTCTTGCTGCTGTTGACGCGGGAACGGATGGACGGGCTTGCGTCCATAGCGAGCCATTACCACAGCCTGCTGGACGAGGCGCGCGGACGCGTCAACGCCAAGGTCCTCGTCTCCCAGCCCCTGGCCGACGAGCAGCGCGAGAGCCTCGGGTCCGTGGTGAGTGGCATGACCGGCAAGACCGCCGTCCTCACCGAGGAACTGGATCTGTCCATACTCGGCGGCATCATCGTCGAGGTAGGCGGCAAGGTCTATGACGGGAGCGTGCGCACCCAGCTTCACAGCCTCAGGCAGAACATCGAGAGGACCTACTAAACAGTCCAAGGGAGCCAGCCATGGAAATCGGCACCGCCGAGATAACCAGCATCATCAAGAAACAGATCGAAGACTACGACAAGGCCGTCAAGGTCGAGGAAGTGGGCACGGTGCTGTCCACCGGCGACGGCATCGCGCGTATCTACGGTCTGGACAACGCGGCGGCGGGCGAGTTGCTGGAGTTTCCCAACGACGTGTACGGCATGGCGTTGAACCTCGAGGAGGACAACGTCGGCGCCGCGCTGTTCGGGGACTCGCACCTGATCAAGGAAGGCGACCGGGTCAGCCGCACGGGCCGCATCGTCGAGGTGCCCGTGGGTGACGCCCTGCGCGGCCGGGTGGTCTCTCCGCTCGGCGAGCCCCTTGATGGACGCGGACCCATCGAGACCGATCAACGGCGCCGGGTCGAGATCAAGGCGCCGGGCATCGTCGCGCGCCAGCCGGTCACGCAGCCGCTGCAGACGGGCCTCAAGGCCATCGATTCGATGATCCCCATCGGCCGGGGCCAGCGTGAGCTGATCATCGGCGACCGGCAGACCGGCAAGACCGCGGTGTGCCTCGACACCATCATCAACCAGAAGGGCGGCGACGTCACCTGTATCTACGTGGCCATCGGCCAGAAGCGTTCCACGGTCGCGCTTGTGGTGGACGAGCTTCGGCGCGCCGGCGCCATGGATTACACCATCGTGGTGGCGGCCACGGCCTCCGAGTCCGCGCCGCTGCAGTACATCGCGCCCTACAGCGGCTGCACCATGGGCGAGTACTTCCGCGACAACGGCCAGCACGCGCTAGCCATCTACGACGACCTTTCCAAGCACTCCGTGGCCTACCGGCAGCTCTCCCTGCTGTTGCGCCGGCCGCCGGGACGCGAGGCCTTCCCCGGCGATGTCTTCTACCTGCACTCCCGGCTGCTGGAGCGCGCGGCCAAGTTGAGCGACGATCTGGGCGGTGGTTCGCTGACGGCCCTGCCGATCATCGAGACCCAGGCGGGTGACGTCTCCGCTTACGTCCCCACCAACGTCATCTCCATCACCGACGGCCAGATCTACCTTGAGACCGACCTCTTCTACTCGGGCGTCCGTCCGGCCATCAACGTCGGCCTCTCGGTTTCCCGTGTCGGCGGCAACGCACAGATCCGCGCCATGAAACAGGTCGCCGGCGGGCTGCGGCTGGACTTGGCCCAGTACCGTGAAATGGCCGCGTTCGCGCAGTTCGGCTCGGACCTTGACGCCGCCACCCAGCGGCAGATCGCCCGCGGCAGCCGGCTCGTGGAGATCCTCAAGCAGGGGCAGTACGAGCCCATGCCGGTGGAGCGGCAGGTGCTCATCATCTACGCCGGCACCAACGGCTTCGTCGACCAGGTCGCTCCCGAGAACCTGCAACGATACCAGAGCGAGTTGTTCGAGTTCGTGGAGTCGAAACACCCGGACCTGTTGCCGGCCATCGTCGAGAAGGGCCAGATCGACGACGACGTCAAGGCGCGGGTCGAGAAGGCGTTGCAGGAATTCAACCAACGGTTCGAAGCGTAAGTGCCCTCCCTCAAGGACATAAGAAAACGCATCGCCTCGGTCCGCAACACGCAGCAGATCACCAAGGCGATGAAGATGGTGGCGGCGGCCAAGCTGCGCCGGGCGCACGACGCCGCGGTGGAGTCGCGCCCGTACGCCGAGAAGATGCGGGAACTCCTGGCCAACCTGTCCGCGCGGGTCGCCGAGGACAGTCATCCGCTGCTGGTCGCGCGCGAGGAGAAGCGTATCGACGCGGTCTTCGTCACCACCGATCGCGGCCTGTGCGGCGGCTACAACAGCAACCTTTTCCGCCTGGCGCAGAACTTTCTCCAGGATCATCCGGAGCAGGAAGTGTCGTTCAGGTTCGTCGGGCGCAAGGGCGCGGACTTCTACCGCCGTCGCGGCAGGAGCCCCATGGACGACTCCCCGGTGACGTGGAATGCGCCGCCGGAGGAGATCGCGGCGGCCGCGGCCGGCCGCTTCATCGGCCGCTACCTGCGGGGCGAGTCGGACGGCGCGTACATCCTGTACAGCGAGTTCCACTCGGCCCTGTCGCAGAAGCCGACCGTGGCCCGTCTCCTCCCCGTGGCGCCCGCCAAGGTCGACGAGGACCAGCACCTGACCGAGTACCTGCTCGAGCCGGGCATCGGCGACCTGCTCTCCAACCTGCTGCCCAAGAGCGTGGAGGTGCAGATCTACCAGGCCCTGCTCGAGGCCGTCGCGGGCGAACACGGCGCCCGCATGACCGCCATGGAGTCCGCCACCAGCAACGCTTCCGACCTGATCAGCCTCCTGACGCTCCAGATGAACCGGGCGCGGCAGGCGGCCATTACCACGGAGCTGCTGGAAGTGGTTTCAACGGCAGAGGCGCTGGGCTGACGTGTGGAGACGGGTTTCGACCCCGCGCACGTGACTCCCGTGAACGAAGAACACGGGCCACGGGGCACTAAGGCAACGGCGAAAGGTCTGCCTTTGACCGAGCCGACAATCAAGAATGAGGAGCAGCCATGGCTGTCACGAAGGGACGGTCTCCGCGCAAGCGTGGCCGTGAGGCAGGGAAAACGATGAAAACCGAGACCCCGGCGGAAGTGCCGGCCGTGAGAATGGGCAAGATCACGCAGGTGCTGGGCGCGGTCGTCGACGTCGCGTTCTCCGACGGCCAACTGCCGCCGATCTACAACGCCATCAAGCTCAGCAACCCGGCCATCGACGAACGCGAGTGGAACCTCGTTCTGGAAGTGGCCCAGCATCTGGGCGAGAACACGGTCCGTTGCATCGCCATGGACGCCACCGAGGGGCTCGTGCGCGGCATGGACGCCATGGATACGGGGGCCGGCATCAGCGTACCCGTGGGCGAGAAGACCCTGGGACGCATCCTGAACGTCGTCGGCGAGCCCGTGGACGAAGGCCCGCCGGTGGAGGCGGAAAAGCGGTCTCCCATCCATCGGGACGCGCCGCCCTTCGAGGACCAGGTGACCCAGGTCCAGGCGTTCGAGACCGGCATCAAGGTCGTGGACCTGCTGGCACCCTACGCCCGCGGCGGCAAGGTCGGCCTGTTCGGCGGCGCCGGCGTCGGCAAGACCGTCATCCTCATGGAGCTCATCAACAACCTGGCCATGAAACACGGCGGCTACTCCGTGTTCGGCGGCGTGGGCGAGCGCACCCGTGAAGGAAACGACCTCTGGCTTGAGATGAAGGAGTCCGGCGTCATCGACAAGACCACGCTCGTGTACGGGCAGATGAACGAACCGCCCGGCGCCCGCGCGCGCGTGGCGCTGTCGGCCCTGACCATGGCCGAGCACTTCCGGGACGAAGAGGGCCGGGACGTCCTGCTCTTCATCGACAACATCTTCCGTTTCACCCAGGCCAACTCGGAGGTCTCCACGCTGCTGGGTCGCATGCCGGCCGCCGTGGGTTACCAGCCTACCCTTGCCACCGACCTGGGTGAGCTGCAGGAACGCATCACCTCCACGCGCAAGGGCTCGATCACGTCGGTGCAGGCCATCTACGTGCCCGCCGACGACCTCACCGACCCGGCGCCGGCCACCACCTTCTCCCACCTGGACGCCACCACGGTGCTGTCGCGGCAGATCGCCGAGCTGGGCATCTACCCGGCCGTGGATCCGCTGGACTCCACCTCGCGCATTCTCGACCCCCGTGTGGTGGGCGACGAACACTACGACGTGGCGCGGCAGGTGCAGGCCATTCTCCAGCGCTACAAGGATCTGCAGGACATCATCGCGATCCTGGGCATGGACGAGTTGTCCGAGGAGGACAAGCTCACGGTGTCCCGGGCGCGGAAGGTGCAGCGTTTCCTGTCGCAGCCCTTCCACGTGGCCGAGGTGTTCACGGGCACCCCGGGCGTGTACGTCGAGCTCAAGGACACCATCGAGGGCTTCAAGGCCATCGTCGCCGGCGAGCACGACGACCTGCCCGAGCAGGCCTTCTACATGGTGGGCACCATGGAAAGCGCCATCGAGAAGGGGCGCAGGCTCGCGAGCGAGTAGATCATGGCCGGCGACATCTCACTCAGGGTGGTCACGCCCGTGCGCTTGGTGCTGGAAGAGCGGGTGGACGAGTTGACCGCGCCCGGCCCCCTCGGCCAGCTCGGTATCCTGCCGGACCACGCGGCGCTCATGACCACGCTGGACATCGGCCGGCTCAGCTACAAGCAGGGTGGCTCCACCACGGTGGTCACCCTGGCCGGGGGCTACGCCGAGGTGCTCGAGAACGTGGTCACGGTGCTGGCCGACGCGGCCGAGTTCCCCGACGAGATCGACACCGCCCGGGCCGAGACCGCCCGTGCCCGCGCCGAGACCGCCCTCGAGGAGACCGACGCCACCGACGAAGAGGCGCTGTCCGCCGCCCGCGCGGCGCTGCAACGCGCCCTGGTGCGGCTCGAAACCGCCGCACGGCGCTGAGCCGTCCGCTATCTGCCCTGACCCCCCCTGGATTCCCGCTTCCCATACGCCCCTCTCCACCCCTGGATTCCCGCTTCCGCGGGAATGACGACTCCGGGGGGTTGGCGCCAATTCTTGTCCGGACAACGTTTGACACAGCCTGTTCCGCGGGAATGACGGTTCGTAAAGTCCGTGCGCGCTGGCCGGAGCCAAGCATTTCGGCTAAGATTCCAGGCATGTTGCGTTATTTCACTGCCGGCGAGTCCCACGGCCCGTGCCTCACCACCATCATCGAGGGGGTGCCGGCGGGATTCGACATCGATATCGAGAAGGTCAACCACGATCTCTGGCGGCGTCAACAGGGCTACGGCCGGGGCGGCCGCATGCTGATCGAAAAGGACGAGGTGCAGGTGCGCTCGGGCCTCCGCTGGGGGAAGACCCTGGGCTCGCCCGTCACCTTCGGCATCGACAACCGCGACTGGAAGAACTGGACCAAAAAGATGTCCCCGTACGCGGAGGATGAGGGACAGGCCATTGCGGTCAAGAAGCCGCGCCCGGGCCACGCGGACCTGACCGGCGTCCTCAAGTACGGCCATTCCGACATCCGCAACATCCTGGAGCGCGCCAGCGCCCGGGAGACCGTGTCGCGGGTGGCGGTGGGCTCCTTCTGCAGGCAGCTCGTCGAGCCCTTCTCCGTGCAGGTGCGGGGTTACCTTCGTTCCCTCGGCGGCATCGAGGCCGACATCGAGGGGAAGAGCTACGACGAGATCTTCGAGCTGGCGGAGAACTCGCCGGTGCGCATGGCGGACCCCGAGGCCGAGAAGAAGGCCATCGAGCTCATCGACCAGTGCAAGAAGGAAGGCGACACCTTGGGCGGTGTCTTCGAGGTGGTCGCCACCGGCGTGCCTCCGGGTCTGGGAAGCCACGTCCACTGGGACCGCAAGCTCGACGGCCGGCTCGCCCAGAGTCTCATGAGCATCCAGGCCATGAAGGGCGTGGAGATCGGCCGCGGCTTCGACATCGCGCGGCGGCGCGGGGCGGAAGTGCACGACGAGATATTCTTCGACCCGCAGCACATGATCTCGGACGCGAAGCCGCGCATGCAGCCCACCAACTTCTATCGCGGCAGCAACAACGCGGGCGGACTCGAAGGCGGCATGACCACCGGCGCCCCCTTGGTCGTGCGGGTAGCGATGAAGCCCATTTCCACCCTCATGAGCCCGCTCCAGTCGGTGAACCTCGACACCAAGCAGCCCGAGGATGCGTCGGTGGAACGCTCGGACGTGTGCTCCGCGCCCGCGGCCGCCGTCATCGGCGAGGCCATCGTCTCCTTCGAGCTGGCGCGGGCGTTCCTGGAGAAGTTCGGCGGGGACTCGCTGGCGGAAATCACCCGCAACTACGACGGCTACCTTGACCAGATCAAGAGCCTCTGAGCTCCGGGTACCGCGGTACCGTCGCGCCGGGACACGCCGGACATGACGAAGGAGCACGCGAACATCGCCCTGACGGGTTTCATGGCCGCGGGCAAGACCGTCGTGGGCCGAAGCTTGGCGCGATGCCTGGAGTGGCCGTTCGTGGATCTGGACGCGGTCATCGAGGCAGGCGAAGGCACCCGCGTCCGTGAGATCTTTGCCCGTCGTGGAGAGGCTTATTTCCGGGAGCGCGAGAAGGCTGCCCTCGGAGAGGTGCTGGACGGCGCGGGACAGGTCATCGCCCTGGGTGGGGGCGCGGTGGTGGATCCGGACAGCCGGGCACGGCTCAAGGATCGCAGCCTGCTCGTCTGGCTCAGGGTTTCGCCCCTGACCGTGCTGGACAGGACAAGGGGAAGCGGAGACCGGCCGCTGCTGCAGGGAGGCGGCGCGCCGCCCCAGGGCGACGCCGCCGGCGCCCGGGCCACCTCCGCGGAACAGGCCGAAGCGATGAAGCTCAAGCGGATCGAGGAGCTCTCGGCGCAACGGGAGAGCATCTATGCCCAGGCGCACCTCGTGGTGGACACCGACGACCTGACCGTCGAGCAGGTGGTGCAACGCATCCGGCAACAGCTATGCAGACCGTAACCGTCAACCTGGGAGAGCGCTCCTATCCCATCGAGCTGGGCACAGGACTCCTTTCCCGCGTGGGCGAGATCATGAAGGCTCGCGGCATCAACGGCCGCGTGGGCATCGTGTCCAACCCGCCGGTGGCCGGGCTCTACGGGGACCAGGTCCGGGAATCTCTGGAGAACGCGGGCTACGAAACCGCGACGGTGCTGATTCCGGAAGGCGAGGGGCACAAGAACACGGCGTCCCTGGGATTGATCTACGATGCCCTGGTGGAGCACCGTTTCGACCGGAGCGCCACTCTCATCGCCCTGGGCGGCGGGGTCATCGGCGACGTCACCGGGTTCGCCGCGGCCACGTTCCTGCGCGGCATCGGCTACGTGCAGATCCCCACGACGTTGCTGGCGCAGGTGGACGCCAGCGTGGGCGGCAAGACCGCGGTCAACCACGAGCAGGGCAAGAACCTCATCGGCGCCTTTCACCAGCCGCGCCTGGTGGTCATCGACCTGGACACCCTGCGCACGCTGCCGCGGCGGGAGTACGCCGCGGGCCTCGCCGAGGTCATCAAGCACGGCATCATCGAGGACGCGGCGTTCTTCGCTTTCCTGGAACGGGAGATGGACGCGCTGCTGCGGATCGACGCGAACGCCGTCGAACACGCGGTGGCGGCGTCATGCCGCATCAAGGCCGCGGTGGTGGAGCAGGACGAGCGCGAGACCGACCGCCGCGCCATCCTGAACTTCGGCCACACCATCGGCCACGCGCTGGAGGCCTTTACCGGGTACGAGCGCTTTCTTCACGGCGAGGCCGTGGCCGTCGGCATGATCCAGGCGGCGGCGTTGTCCGCGGGACAGGGCCTGTGCAGCGCCGCCGAGCTGCGGCGCATCGAGGCGCTGGTGCGCGGGGCGGGCCTGCCTTGGCGCATCCCGGACGACATCGCCCTGGACGACCTCATCGCCGGCATGGCGCTCGACAAGAAGTCCCACGCGGGCAAGATCAAGTTCGTCTTGTGCGACGGCATCGGCGGGACGCGCTTCCAGTGGTTTTCCCCGGATGAGATCGTCAGGGAGCTGGCCGCCGGCCTTTGATCCTCGCCCGGCCGTCCGCTCGGGATACTCGTGTTGCGTCACCAATAGTCACTCGCGCCAGCTTCGGGAGTTCACGGCCATGTCCGATACCAAGATCCTGGTCCTCCACGGACCCAACCTGAACCTGCTCGGGTCGCGGGAGCCGGAGATCTACGGCCGCGACACACTGGCGGACATCGACGCCCGAGTGGCCTCCCTGGCCGCGGAACTGGATGTCGCCGTGGAGTCTCGACAGTCCAACCACGAGGGCGAACTGGTCACCTGGGTGCAACAGGCCGGCGCCGCGGCCTTCGGCGCGGTGATCATCAATGCCGGCGCGTACACGCATACGAGCATCGCGCTGCGTGACGCCCTGGCCGCGTGCGGATTGCCGGTGATCGAGGTGCACCTCTCCAACATCTACAAGCGCGAAGCGTTCCGGCACACGTCGCTCATCGCCGATGTCGCGGTCGGGCAGATCGCGGGCTTCGGGGCCCGGAGCTATCTCCTGGCGTTGCGGGCCGCCGCCGGGATCCTGGCCTAGTCCGACCACATCTCCGTCCGGCATCGTTGTGTTGCCGCCGGAAGCCGATGACTCACTCCCTGTTCATCCTCACCCTGGTCACCGTCACCCACGTCATCGGGGCGTCGGCGCAATACGGCATCAACACCTTCGCGCCGTTCTACCAGGACGAGCTGGGTCTGACCCGCGCCCAGGTGGGACTCTTCTTCACCGCCTTCTACATCGGCATGGCGGGCTTTTCTTTCACCGCCGGCTGGTTGAGCGACCGCCTCGGCGTGCGCCGGGCCTCCTTCATCGGCCACGTGTTCGCCGGCACGGCGGTCCTGTTCGCCTCCTCGACCGAGTCCTTCGGCTGGGCGTTCGCGTGCTTCCTGCTCACCGGCCTGGGTTACAGCTTCCTCAATCCCGCCTCCACCAAGGGTGTGTTGATGTGGTTCCACCGCCAGCGCGCCACGGCCATGGGCATCAAGCAGACCGGCGTCCCCGGTGGCGGGGTGCTCACCGCGCTGGTGGGCGCGCCCCTGGCCGCGGCTTTCGGCTGGCGCGCGGCCCTGGCCGGGATGGGAGTGGTGAACGTGCTCTTCGGCGTGGCTTTCTGGTTCCTCTGGCGCGAGCCCGACGATGCGGATCGAACGAACAGCGTCCGAACCGGCGCGGCCGCGAGTCCGCCGCTGCCCCTCCGAAGCCTGCTGGCCGTGAGCTGCGGCACGGCGCTGCTGCTCATCGGCCAGATGTCGCTGCTGACCTACCTGCCCTTGTTCCTCAAGGAGCGGCTCGCGTTCTCGACCGTCCACGCCAGCCAGTGGTTGTCCATCACCCAGGGCGGAGCCGTGCTCGGCCGGGTGGGCTGGGGCACGGTGAGCGATCGCCTCTACGGCGGCAGGCGCAAGGTCGTGCTGGTGCTCATCGGCGTCATCTCCGTGGTCCTGTGCGCGGGGTTGAGCGCGCTCGACGAGGGGGTCCCGCCGTCTGTCCTCGTGCCGTTGACCTTTCTCGGCGGGTTCAGCATGATCGGCTACCAAGGTGTCTCCTATTCCCTCATCAGCGAGATCGCGGGGCAGTCTCGGACAGGGATGGCACTGGGTCTCATGATCACGATCAACGCACTGGGAACCGTGGTGGGTACCCCCACGTTCGGGTATATTGTCGATACGACGGGTTCCTACGGCATCGCATGGCAGGCGCTTGCCTGCGTGCTGGCGCTGGGAACGGCGAACATCGCCGTATTCGTCACGGAGCCTCACCGGGCGGAGTAGCCGCCTTTTCGGGAGGTTGGCCAATGGAGCGGCAAGCGGTCGAACGGAACACGTCGAGGAACGCCCGTATCCTTGTCTTCGGCGACGACAATCCCGAAGGTGCGCTTTTGGAGCGGCACCTGAGAGAAATGGGATACACCGTGTGCGCGACTGTTCCACTCACTTGGGAGGGCACCGACGTCGCCGAACTCAAGCCGGACCTGGCGCTGGTTGATCTCGACTCGAAGGGGGAAGTAGACGGCCTTCTCATCTCCGAACGGCTTGAAGGCTGGTGCGACGTTCCGGTGGTGTGTCTGACGGAGGACGTTGAGGGGAAGATTTTCGCGCGGGAGCCGGGCGTGACCATCTCGGGTCACGTTCTGAAGCCCTTTGACCCGCGACAGCTACACCTGAACATTCACACGGCGCTTTCGCGTCATCAGCCGCGGGGCACTCAAGGGAACAGTGGCCCGCTGGAGCGGGAGGCGGAGAGGCTCAGTGCCCGTCTCGGCCTCATGGAGACCATATTCGAGAGCATGAAGGAAGGCGTGCTGGTGGTCGATGAACAAGGCAAGACGCTGTTCGCCAACCCGCCCGTCAGAAACCTGGCCGCGGGCCGTACGGGGAGCGTCTGTTTCCAGGATTGGCACAACCAGTTCGAGATCTATTTCGCCGACCAGAAAACGGTCATGCCCCTGGAAGCCAATCCGCTCATGCGTGCTCTGCAAGGGGAGAAGACCGACAGGGTCGAGGTATACGTAGCCGATTTGCCGGTCGGCGGCCGTTTCGTCAGCGTCAGCGCGCGGCCGTTGAAACAAGACGTTCACGGAATCGGCGGCGCCGTGGCCGTCTTTCAGGACATCACCGGGATCAAGGAAGCCGAGGCTCGCCTGCGGAATACGATGCGTGAGTTGCGGGAACAGAGCGAGACTATGGAGGCGATCTTCAACGGCATTCGGGACGGCATACTGGTGGTCGACCGCGAGGGGAAGTATCTGTATGCCAATCCCGCGGTCCGGGAGCGCCTTGGGGACGAATACGAGGCCCAGCGCGGAGGCGAGTGGTTGGAGGACCTGGCGCACCCTTACTACTACCCCGATCGACAAACCCGCATGGAGGTCGAGGATTTCCCCCTTGCCCGAGCCATCTGGAAGGGACAGACGGTTGAAGATGCCATCTCGTTTCAGCGCGACTCGGCGAATCCTGATGGCGGCTGCTACCTGCGGGAGAACGTGCGGCCGTTCTTCGACGAGGGCGGCCGTATCAGAGGAGCTGTCGCAACCTATCACGACGTGACGGCCCAGGTGCTGGCGGAGGAAGCGTTGACCCATGCGTTCACACAGGGCCGGCTGGAGATCGTCGATACGATCCTCCACAACATCGGCAATGCCATCAACAGCGTCACCACGGGCATCGACACCGTCCACCAGCACATGAGCGACGAAGGGCCGCTACGCGGTCTCCGCGCGCTCGCCGACGCCGTGCAGAAGCATCGGGACGACCCGGTCGATTACATCCGGAGTGACCCGCAAGGGCAGAAGGTGTTGCCGCTCCTCGTCGCCTTGGCCAAGGACTTCACTCGACAGCAAGAGGCCTTGGCGAAGACCGTGGCAAGAGTCCGGGACAGGGCGAACCACATCGCCGATATCGTGCGGACGCAGACGGCCATGGGCGGTGCCAAGATGGTCCGGAAGGACATCGACCTTGGAAACGCACTCCTGACCGCCGTCAAGGTATTGGACGACTCGCTCGATAGGAGGAAGATTCGGGTCGACATTGACTGTGGGAGGGCGCCAAGAGAGATCCGCATTCAGGAGAGTCAGTTTCATCAGGCGATGGTCAATATCATCAAGAACGCCGCGGAAGGCATCGACGAATTGGCGTCATCGAGTGGCCTCGACCAATCGCCGCGCATTCGGGTAAAGGCGTACACGGAGGGAGCGTTTCTCAACATCGACGTGAGCGACAATGGCATCGGCGTCGCCGACGGGGACACCCGCGCGATCTTTGCCGCGGGCTACTCCACCAAGAAGGTGGGTACCGGGCTGGGACTCCATTCCGCCGCCAATTTCGTCATTGGATCAGGAGGGGAAATCGACCTGTTGAGTGAGGGTCTCGGCAAAGGCGCGACCGCGCGGATCAGGTTGAAGCTCTCCTCGGTGACACCCTCGCCCTTGGGGCAGAGTGAAGCCGGATAAGGCAATGACGGAAAGCGCGGATTACGGCAACCGGCGGGTTCTGGTCGTCGACGACCAGAAGGAGATTCACGACGATTTCAGGGAGATGCTGACCCCCGTGCTGGCGGAGTCGTCGGCGCGGGCGCTGGCGGCCGCGTTCGTCTCCGAGCAAGAGCCGCGGGTCCTTCTGCCGCAATTCGAGCTTCTCCACGCGGGAAGCGGAGCCGAAGCCTGCGCCATCGCGAAGGCGGGCCAGGAGTCAGGCCGTCCCGTCGCCGTAGCCTATGTCGACGTCCGGATGCCGCCAGGGATGGACGGCGTCAGGACCATCCGCCGTTTGAGGGAAGTGGACCCCGACGTCGAGGTCGTGGTCATGACCGCGTACAGCGACAGGCCTCTGCCCGAGATCATCCGCAACGTTCAACCGCTCCACAAGGTGCTCTACATCAGGAAGCCATTCTCCACGGAGGAGATTCAGCAGATGACGCTTGCGCTCGTGGACAAGTGGAACGTCGAGCGGGAGTTGGCCGAAAAGCAGCGTCAGTTCGCCGCCGGTCAACACCGGCTTAGAGCGGTGCTCGACGCCACGGACGATGCCATCGCCATGTTTGACCTCGGGGGTTGTGTGCTGTTCGCCAACAGAGCCTACGAGAAGCTGTTCGGCTTGACCGAAGCCGAGTTGAAACGCCTTCCCGCCGGCGACCTGGCCGCGCGTCTTATCGGGAATTTCGAGCAGCCGAAAAAGTGGAACGACGAGGGAAGGATTCGCTTGAAGAACCACACCGGCCCGGAGGACGAGACCGCCGGGCAGCAGTCCGAGTACCGTGTCTTCTATCGGTCCACGGGGCCCGTGCGCGAAGGCGCGCACGTGACCGGCAGTGTCGTTGTCTACCGTGACATGACCAAGGAAGCGGAGACGGAACGGGCCAAGGCCGAAGTCCTGCGCCTGCGCGGCGAACTGGAGGCCACGTACTCCTTCGAAGGCATCGTGGGCGCCAGTCCGCAGATGCAGCGAGTCTACAAGTTGATGCAACAGGCGGCCGAGAGCGACATCACCGTCCTGCTGGAAGGCGAGAGCGGAACCGGGAAGGAGCTGGTGGCGAAGTCGCTTCACTTCAACAGTCCGCGCCGGTCGGAGCCCTTTCTGGCCATCAACTGCGCGGCCATTCCGGAGACCCTCATCGAGAGCGAGCTCTTCGGCCACGAGCAGGGCGCCTTTACCGGAGCGAGCCGGCGGAGGGTCGGTGCCTTCGAGCGCGCTTGCGGGGGAACGATCCTGCTGGACGAGATCGGCGACATGCCGCCGGCCCTTCAGGCCAAGCTGTTACGCGTGCTGCAGGAACGGGAGATCCAGCGGGTGGGCGGAGCCGTCATGATCTCCGTCGACGTCCGGGTCATCGCGGCGACCAACCGGGATCTGGAGGCCGCGATGAAGGCCGGCGGTTTCCGGGAAGACTTGTACTATCGGGTCACGGCCTTCCCGATCGAAATTCCGTCGCTGCGCCAACGGCCCGAAGACATCCCGCTCCTGGCGGACCACTTTCTGAACAAACACGCTCAACGGGCCGGCAAGGCCATGAAGGGCATTTCCACCGCCGCGACGGCCCTGTTGCTCCAGCACGACTGGCCCGGCAACGCACGGGAACTGGAGAACGCCATCGAGCGCGCTCTTCTCCTGGAAACCACCCAGGTGCTCCAGGTTCACAACCTTCCACCGCACATCGCGCGACCGGATCTTTCGCGAGACGCCGGCGGGTCGGTCCTCTCGCTGGCGGAGACGGAGCAACGGGCACTGGCTCGGGCGTTGGATTCGACTGGAAACAACATCACTCAGGCGGCGCGGGTGTTGGGCATCAACCGAGTCACGCTACACCGAAAGTTGAAGAGATACGGTCTCTCTACCCAAAGATAAGGTCTTCGAAGTGTTGCGAACTGCAACTGTTGTCGCAGTATTGCAGATCCTTCCTTAACCGTACTCCAGGTTACGAAAAACGTGAGGAAACTATGGAGGCCTCCGTGGCAAGGTGTAGGCTCGTGTTTCAATTCGCAACAGTGCGAGAGCTGGAAGGTCGTCCCAGCACATCTACAACTAACGGATATGTAATGGTTTTCTGCGCTCCTTCCGGCTGCGGCATGTGGATTGCATCACGAGATAAGTGGTGCTGGCCCATCGAGGCCCATCCGTCGCGATCACGTGGAGCCAATCATGCCACATGCGCCTTCCAGTACTCGACTTCAGGTCAAGGTAGTCGAAGAGTCGGACTCGCCCGATTCTGGTCGGATGAGGTCGATCCAGTCCTATGGCCTGCCCGAAGGGTGGACGGTCGCCGAGGTTCACGAGCTGTTCCTGAAAGAAGGTTTGAAGCCCGAGAACAAATGGCTGCCGGCCGCCGAGGCTGTTCCGCCGTTCTGGAGGCGGGGCAAGCGCGGGTAGTCCTCCTCACAACCCTCCCATTGTCGTCAGAGTGGCTTCGTGCGTTGGCATTCCCGGTGCGCAAATGCTAATATTGTGCCCAAGTTCGGCGTTCGTCCCGGCGACTCATTCGAGCGTGTGTTCGAGCGCATTTCCGATCCATCAGAATGTAAACGCAGTCACCAAACCTGACCCAATCACACCAATCCATGGCTTCATCCGAGTCCGACTACAAGGCCGACGATATCAAGGTTCTAGAAGGGCTGGAGGCTGTCCGCAAGCGCCCCGGCATGTACATCGGAGACACCGCCGAACGGGGCCTCCACCATCTCGTTTACGAGATTGTCGACAATTCCATCGATGAGTCCCTCGCGGGCGAGTGCGACCGCGTCGACATTACGATCCACATCGATAACAGTGTGACGGTCGTGGACAACGGACGCGGCATCCCCGTGGACATGCATGCCACGGAGAAGCGCCCGGCGGCGGAGGTGGTGCTGACCAAGCTCCACGCCGGCGGCAAGTTCGAAAAGGGCGCTTACAAGGTCTCCGGCGGACTGCACGGAGTGGGCCTGTCCGTGGTCAACGCGTTGGCGGAGAGCCTCGAGGTCGAGATCAAGCGCGACGGCAAGGTGTACCAGCAGGCCTACGAGCGGGGCACGCCTCTGGCGCCGCTCAAGGAGATGGGCACCACCACCGAGCGCGGCACGCGCGTCACTTTCAAGCCGGATTCCACCGTTTTCGAGACCGTCGACCTGAGTTTCGACCTGCTGTCCCAAAGACTGCGCGAGCTGGCGTTTCTCAACCGGGGGCTGCGCATCCTCATCGAGGACCAGCGCAACGACAAGAAGCACGAATTCTTCTACGAGGGCGGCATCGTCTCTTTCGTCGAGCACCTGAACCGCGTGAAGACCGCGGTTCACCCCAAGGTCATCTACCTGGAGGGGGAGAAGGACGGCACCGAGGTCGAAATCGCGCTGCAGTGGAACGACAGCTACTCCGAAACGGTCTATTCGTTCGCCAACAACATCAATACCGCCGAGGGCGGCACGCACCTGATCGGCTTCAAGGCCGCGCTGACTCGTACCATCAACCACTACGCCGCCGGCTCCAACCTTCTCAAGAAAGACGAGGACAACCTCCAGGGAGACGACGTCCGCGAGGGACTCACCGGGGTCATCAGCGTCAAGGTGCCCGAGCCCCAGTTCGAAGGCCAGACCAAGACCCGCCTGGGAAACAGCGACGTCAAGGGCATCGTGGAGGCCTTGATCAACGACCGGCTCACGACCTATTTCGCCGAGCATCCCGGCGAGGCGAAGAAGATCGTCTCCAAGGGCATCGAGGCGGCGCGGGTGCGCGAGGCCACGCGCAAGGCCAAGGAGCTGGCGCGCCGCAAGGGGGCGCTGGACTCGGCCTCGCTGCCTGGCAAGCTCGCGGATTGCCAGGAACGCGACCCCGCGCTGAGCGAGATCTTCCTGGTGGAGGGCGATTCGGCCGGCGGTTCCGCCAAGCAAGGGCGCGACCGGCGCAACCAGGCGATCCTGCCGCTCAAGGGCAAGATCCTCAACGTCGAGAAGGCGCGCTTCGACAAGATGCTGTCGTCCCAGGAGATCCGCCTGTTGCTGACGGCCCTGGGCGCGGGGGTCAAGGACGACTACGATTCGGAGAAGCTGCGCTACCATACCGTCATTATCATGACGGATGCGGACGTGGACGGTTCCCACATCCGCACGCTGCTGCTGACCTTCTTCTATCGCCAGATCCCCGACCTGGTGGAGAAGGGCTACCTGTATATCGCCCAGCCGCCCCTGTACAAGGTCAAGCGGGGCAAGCAGGAGCGCTACCTGAAGGACGAGAACAGCCTGGAGGACTACCTCATCGAGAAGGGCACCGAGAACCTCCGGGTGCGGCCGGCGGAAGCGAACGGCAACGGCGCCAGGGATGTCAAGGGTACGGCGCTTCAGGCCTTCGTCAAGAAGGTCGTGCGGGTGGACAAGCTGCTGCATCTCATGGCCAGGAAGCACAAGGAGCGCGCCCTGGTCGAGGCGTTGCTGCTGCAGCGCGACTTCGACGCGAATCATCTCAAGGACGAGTCGGACTTGAAGGACCTCGCCGTTCAGCTCGAGTCCTACGTCAACCTCGTGACGCCGGAGATCGGGCCGATGTCCGCCGTCACGGAGCGCGATCCGGAGCACGATTGCTGGAAGCTCGTATGCTCCACCCGCTCCAACGGCAGCGGCATCCGCACGGTCATCGACCGGGAGTTCCTCACCAGCCCCGAGTACCGTGAGCTCAAGCGGCTCCACGGCGAGTTGCGGGCCTCGGGTGATTCGCCCTTCGTCGTGGAGGAAGGCGAGCGCACCGAAGATGCGCGCGGTCGAAAGGACCTGCGCTCGCACAAGGACCTGCTCCAGTTCGTCATGGAGCGCGGCAAGAAGGGGCAATACATCCAGAGGTACAAGGGCCTCGGGGAGATGAACCCGGACCAGCTCTGGGAGACCACGATGGATCCGGCGTCCCGGGTGCTGCTGCAGGTTCGGGTCGAGGACGGCGTCGAGGCCGACGACATCTTCTCCACGCTCATGGGCGATCACGTGGAGCCCCGCCGGAAGTTCATCGAGGACTATGCCCTCACGGTGCGCAACCTCGATGTCTGATTTCCGCTAATCCCCCCACCCCTGCTCAATGGAAGCCGGAATAAGACAACAGAAGGTCCCCGTCTACATCGAAGACGAGATGCGCCAGTCCTACGTGGACTATGCCATGAGCGTCATCGTGGGGCGGGCGTTGCCGGACGTGCGTGACGGCCTGAAGCCGGTGCATCGGCGTGTGCTCTACGCCATGCACGACATGGGCAACCACTGGAACAACGCCTACCGCAAGTCCGCCCGGGTCGTCGGCGACGTCATCGGAAAGTACCATCCGCACGGCGACGCCGCCGCCTACGACACCATCGTACGCCTCGCACAGACCTTCTCCATGCGCTACTGCCTGGTGGACGGGCAGGGCAACTTCGGCTCGGTGGACGGCGATCCCCCGGCGGCCATGCGCTACACCGAGATCCGCATGGCGCGCGTCGCCCAGGAGTTGCTCGCCGACATCGACAAGGAGACCGTCGACTTCCTGCCCAACTACGACGATTCCATGGAGGAACCGTCGGTGCTGCCGTCGCGGCTGCCCAACCTGCTCGTCAACGGCGCCGCGGGCATCGCCGTGGGCATGGCCACCAACATCCCGCCGCACAACCTCAGCGAGGTCATCGACGGCCTCATCGCCCTGGTGGAGCGTCCCGGCCTGACCATCGACGAGCTGATGGAGTACATCCCTGGCCCGGATTTCCCCACCGGCGGGTTCATCCACGGGCGCGAGGGCATCAACCAGGGTTACAAGACCGGACGGGGTAGCGTGCAGATGCGCGCGCGGGTCTCCACCGAGACGGTGAAGCGTACGGGCAAGGAGCAGATCATCGTCTCCGAGATCCCGTACATGGTGAACAAGACCCGCCTCATGGAGCAGATCGCCAACCTGGTCCACGAGAAGAAGATCGAGGGCATCGCCGACCTGCGGGACGAGTCCGACCGCGACGGCATGCGCATCGTCGTGGAGCCCAAGCGCGACGCGATGCCGCAGATCATCATCAACGCCCTGTACAAGCATACGAGCCTGCAAGAGACCTTCGGCGTCAACATGCTGGCGATCATCGACGGCCGCCCGAAGCTCCTGAACCTGAAGGAAATCCTGGACGCGTTCCTCGAGCACCGCAGGGAAACCGTAACCCGGCGCACGGCCTACGACCTGCGCAAGGCCGAGGAACGGCTGCACATCCTCGAAGGGCTCAAGATCGCGCTGGACTACCTCGACGAGGTCATCAAGTTGATCCGCGAATCACCCGATCCGCGATCCGCGAAGGAAGGGCTCATGGCCGGCGCCTTCGCCGGGACGCCAGCGCCCGACCCCAGTCTGCGACTTTCGGAAGCCCAGGCCCAGGCCATCCTGGAGATGCGCCTGCAGCGGCTCACGGGGCTCGAACGCGGCAAGATTCTCGAGGAGCACCGGGCCGTGGAGGCCACCATCGCCGAGCTGCGCCGGATCCTGGCCGACGAGAACAGGGTGTTCGCCATCATCGTGGACGAACTCCGGGAGATCAAGGAAGCCTACGGCGACGCGCGCCGCACGGCCATCGTCGACAAGGCCGACGAGATCTCCATAGAGGACCTCATCGTGGAGGAGGACATGGTGGTGACCGTGTCCCATGAGGGGTACATCAAGCGCAACCCCATCACCCTGTATCGGGCGCAACGCCGCGGCGGCAAGGGCAAGGTGGGCACCACCACCCGCGACGAGGACTTCGTCGAATCCCTGTTCGTCGCCTCCACCCACTCCCACATCCTGTTCTTCACAACCGTCGGCAAGGTGTACCGCATCAAGGTGCACGAGCTGCCCCAAGGCGGCCGCGCCGCCAAGGGCCGGCCGGTGGTGAACCTGCTGCAGCTTCAGGAAAACGAGAAGGTGTCGGCGTTTCTGCCGGTGCGGGAGTTCGAGGAGGGCCGCTACATCATCTTCGCCACCCGGAACGGCCTCGTCAAGAAGACCGATCTCATGGCCTATTCCAGTCCGCGAGCCACCGGCATCCGCGCCATCGCGCTGGAAGACGACGACTCGCTCATCGAGGTGCTGCTTACCGACGGCGACCAGGACATCCTGCTTTCCACCATGGACGGGCAGTCCATCCGCTTCAAGGAGGAGCTGGTGCGCCCCATGGGCCGCGACACCATGGGCGTCATCGGCATCCGGCTGGAGGAGGGGGACCAGGTGGTGAGCATGGAGGTGCTGCACCCCGGCGCGTCCATCCTGACCGTCTCGGACAAGGGCATGGGCAAGCGCACCGGCGCCGACGAATACGGGCAACAGGGCCGTGGCGGGAAGGGCCTCATCACCATGAAGACCACCGAGCGCACCGGTCGCGTGGTGGGCGTGCAGCAAGTGACGGACGAGGACCAGTTGATGCTCATCACCGACGGCGGCAAGATCATCCGGCTGCGCATCGGCGACCTCCGAGTCATCGGCCGCAACACCCAGGGCGTGCGCCTCATCGACCTCGACAACGGCGAACGCGTGGTGTCGCTGGCCCGGCTGGCGGAAGACGACAGTTAGGGCTTCATTCCCGCATCCTCGGTCATTTCCGCGAAACACGGCTGTGGCAAGAATGTGCTTGGACACGAAATGGCACGAACGCCACTTACCGTCATTCCCGCGGAAGCGGGAATCCAGGCGGGCCGGGGTTTGGGCAGCGTAACCCTTACAGACCATGTCCATCGGTATCATAGGCGCGGGCGGCTGGGGCACGGCCTTGGCGGTATTGCTCTGCAGGAAGCACGACGATGTCTCCTTGTGGTGCCATTCCGCGGAGACGTTGGCGCGCATCCGGGAGACTGGCGAGAACGCCGCTTACCTGCCTTCGGTCAAGCTGCCCGACCGTCTCCAGGTCACCGGTTCCCTCGAAACCGCGGCATCCGGCCGTGAACTGCTTCTGTGCGTGACCCCGTCGCACTTCCTGCGCGAGGTCATGACGCGGGCGGCGGCGTTCGTGACCACCGAGACCATCGTGTGCTGCGGTTCCAAGGGCATCGAAGAGTCGACCCTCATGACCATGGGCGACGTACTGGCGGACGTCCTGGGGAATTCCCGTCGACACGCCTTCCTGTCCGGGCCCACCTTCGCCCTGGAAGTGGCCCAGGGGCTGCCCGCCGCGGTCACCGCCGCCAGCGCCGAGCCCGCGGTGGCGCGCAAGGTGCAGCAAAGCGTCGGCTCCCCTGAATGCCGCGTGTACACGTCCACCGATGTCGTCGGAGTCCAGTTGGGCGGCGTCATCAAGAACGTCATCGCCATCGCCGCCGGCGTGAGCGACGGCCTGGAGCTGGGGCACAACGCCCGGGCCGCGCTCATCACCCGCGGTCTCGCCGAAATGACCCGCCTGGCCGTGAAGATGGGCGCCGACCCGATGACCCTGTCCGGCCTCCCCGGCCTGGGCGACCTCGTGCTCACCTGCACCGGCCATCTGAGCCGCAACCGCAATCTCGGCTTCCAACTCGGGCAGGGACGGCGCCTCGCCGACATCGTCGCCGGGACGCGCATGGTCGCCGAAGGCGTGCGCAACACACGCACCGTCCACCTCCTGGCCCAACGCCACGGGGTCGAGATGCCCATCGTCGAGCAGATGTACGGTGTCCTCTACGAGGACAAGGACCCCATGCAGGCCGTCCGCGACCTCATGCGGCGCACCCAGAAGGCCGAAGCGGACTAGTGTCCTGCGTCACAAATAGCTTGATGAATCCGCGAGGGCATTTTTGTCGTCGGCAAGGCGCGATGACGAGCAGTGGCGGGCACCACGCGAGGAAGACCCCGGGTCAAGGCCCGGGGTGACGTAACGCAGCCGACGGCGAAAAGGACCCGCGGATTCATCAAGCTATTTGTGACGCAGGACACTAGCACGCGATGGTGTACCGGGACGCGCAGGGCTCCATGTTGTGGAGTTCCCGGCCGCGGCAAATTGACAAGCCCACCCCTGTATGCCAGAAATAGGGACACTGACGAATGAAGGTGCGGAAATGAAACGGACGTATCAACCGAGCAATCTGAGGCGCAAAAGAACCCACGGGTTTTTTGCACGAATGGAAACCCCTGGCGGGCGGAATGTCCTGAGGCGCCGGCGAGCCAAGGGAAGGAAGCGGTTGACCGTCGTCATCCCACCCAAGGGTCCTCGCTCCTAGGACGGCCCGTTGTCCCGTGTGCGGGAGAGTTTCCCGAAGGAAGCCCGCCTGACCAGACGTTCCGACTTCCTGCTGCTGGGTCGCAGGGGCCGGAAGTTCTTCACGCCGCACTTCATCATCATCCGTAGAGACAACGACCATCTGGGCAAACGGCTGGGGGTCACGGTCAGCTCGAAGGTGGGAAACGCGGTGGTTCGCAACCGCGTGAAGCGCATGCTGCGCGAGTTCTTCCGCCGCGGGCAAGAGAACTTTCGCCCGGATCAGGACACCGTGGTGATCGCGCGCAAGGGCGCGGGAGACATGAGCTACATGGCGGTGACCGCCGAGCTCCGCAAGGTGATCGGTCCGAAGCCGAACACCCGGTAAGAGGGATGACGACCATCGCCCGCGCCGCCGTGCGCGTCTGCATCAGGGGCTACCAGCGGCTTCTCTCGCCGTTGCTGCCGCCGTGCTGCCGCTTCTTCCCCACCTGCTCCGCCTACACGTTGCAGGCAGTGGACCGTCACGGCGTCGTCAGGGGCCTCTGGCTCGGCGCCTTGAGGATACTGCGCTGCCACCCGCTCCATGCCGGCGGCTATGACCCGGTACCGTAAGCGTTCATGGAAAAACGAGCTTTCATCGCGGTCATCATCTCGATCCTCATCATCATCCTCTACCAGGAGTACATGAGGCGGTTCTATCCGCCGGCCGAGCCGCCGGCGCGGGAAACCGCGACCCAACCCCGCCAGGAGCAGGCAGCCCCGAACCTGGTTCCGGGGCTGGTCCCGTTGGCCGAGCAGGCGCCATTGCCGGCGACAACCCCTCTGCCGGGGACAACTCCTTTGCCGGAAGCGACCCCGCTGCCGGGCACGGTTCCCGTTGAACCGGCGCCGCGCCCTTCCGTAAGGGAAGTGACGGTGGAGACCCCCGACTACATCGCACGCTTCACCAGCCAGGGAGCCCGGCTGACGAGCTTCCGGTTGAAGCGCTACCGTCACGAGATCGACGAAAACAGCCCGTTGATCGAGATGGTTTCCCACCTCCCCGGCATGGAGTACCCGCTGGGGCTGCGCGTGCGCGGCACGCGGTCGGGGACGGACCAGGGCATCGTGTACGACGTCCATAGCACGGACCTCAGGCTGGGAGAGAGCGATAGCGCCGGCCTCACCTTCTCGGGCGTGACGCCGGCGGGGCGCCGCGTGGTGAAGCAGTTTACCTTCAGCGGTTCCAGCTATGCCGTGGACGTCGCCGTATCGATGGAAGGGTCACCTCAGGCGCCGGGCCTTCTCTTCACGACTCACGGCCAGAGCAAGGGAATCAACAGGGACGCCAGGTTCGAGGGCGTCATCGCGTTGCGCGGCGGCGATCTCCTGCGTCCGTCCGAGATCGACAACAAGACCCCGCTCAAGCTGGACGGCGCGCTTTCCTGGGTCGGTTTCGGCCAAACGTACTTCGTCAGCGCGTTCCTGCCGCCGGAGGGCGTGGAAACGGCCGCGACCGTGGTCAACAATCTCTCGCCGGAACGGCGCGAGGACATGTCCGGGTGGTTCTCGGTGGCGGACTATTCGGACACGGTCTTCGCCCTCGAGATCCGCACTCCCGGCAATCCGGGTGCGCCGGGCACCGCCCGCTACCAGCTCTTCATGGGGCCCAAGGTTCTCAACCTGCTCAAGTCCTTCCGGCGCGGTCTCGATGAGTCCATCGACTTCGGCTACTTCGGCTTCATCTCGGTGCCGATGCTGCAGGCGCTGCACTTCTTCCAGACCTATACCGGGAACTACGGTCTCGACATTATCCTGCTCACGCTCATCATCAAGCTGCTGCTGTGGCCGCTGACGCAGAAGAGCTTCGTCTCCATGAAGCGCATGCAGAAGCTCCAGCCGCAAATGCAGCGTCTCAAGGACAAGTTCGGGGAAGACAAGACGCGGCTCAACAAGGAGATGATGGACCTCTACAAGCGGAACAAGGTGAACCCGCTGGGAGGCTGTCTGCCGATGCTCCTGCAGTTCCCCTTCTTCATCGGCTTCTACAACGCCTTGTTGACGCCCATCGAGTTGCGGCACGCGAGCTTCCTGTGGATCAAGGACCTGTCCCGTCCCGACTGGGAGTCGCTGCCGTTCTCCCTGTTCGGGTTCGACGCGGGCATACCGGTGCTGGTGCTGCTCATGGGCGCGAGCATGTTCATCCAGCAGTGGATGTCGCCGGCCGTCGGCGATCCCAACCAGCGGCGCATGATGATGCTGATGCCGCTGATATTCACCGTGATATTCGTGAGCTTCCCGTCGGGGCTCACCATCTACTGGTTCGTCAACAACCTGCTGAGCATCCTTCAGCAGTACATGATCAACCGCAAAGAGCGCTGACAGCCCCGTGGCGGCAGTCCCGAAGGCTGTCGCGCCCCGTGGAGGAGAGGCTTGTGATGAAGCAAGTGGAAACGGAAGGCGAGACTCTTGACGAGGCCATCGGCAAGGCGCTGAGCTTGTTGGGAGTCGAACGGGACGAGGTGTCCCTCGACATTCTGGCGGATGAGAAGGCCGGGCTGCTCGGCTTCGGGCGCCAGAACGCACGTGTCCGCGCCACCATACGGACCTCGGTGACAGCCGTGGTCGACGAGGCGGCGTCCGATGGGGGTTCCGAAGATGAGGCCCGGGAGAGCGAACCCGCCGAAGCGGCGGCCGAGGTGGACGTGCGCGACACCCCCGTCGTGGACGAAGCCGGCGATTCGCCCGTGCCGGATGAACCCGCGGAAGAGCTGTCCGCGGATGTCGAAGAGAGCGTGGCGGAGGTCCGGAAGATCGGTGTCGAGGTGCTCACCGAGATACTGCGACTGATGGGCATCGATTCCAAGGTCGTGGTCAAGCCGGGGCACGGTCCCGCGGAAGTCGTCCTCGACATCCAGGGTGACAGCGGCGCGCTGCTGATCGGTCGCCGCGGTCAGACCCTGGAAGCGCTGCAGCACATCGTGAGCCGCATCGTCGCGGAGAAGGTCGGGGCGGACGGCGCGCAGCCCATCGTCGACACCGAAGACTACCGTGGCCGGCGTATCCGCTCCCTGGAGGACATGGCCCTCCGTCTGGGCGAGAAGGCCAAACGCAGCCGCAAGCCCCAGAGCATCGACGCTCTCAACGCGCGCGACCGGCGTGTCGTGCACATGGCGCTCAAGGACGACCCTTGGCTCACCACCAAGAGCCAAGGCGAGGGCGCCTTCCGCCAACTCCTGATCGTCCCCGAGGGGGACCGGCGCTCGCCCGACGAGGACGGCGCCGGCGACGACCGCTGAGTCGGTTCACCGCGTTTCAGCGGTTCCCGAGCAATTCGCCGAAAGGTTGACTTGCCCTATTGACTTGGGTGCGGCTGGTACTATAATTTTTAATTGACCGGCTGGCCGGTCATATTGAGATATGCCTATCGTTGTCGACAAGGAGCGCAAGCGCGCGGAGATCCTGGAAGCGGCCATGGCCGTTTTCGCCAGCAAGGGCTTCCATCGCGCCAAGATGGAGGAAGTGGCCGCCGCCGCGCAGATCGGCAAGGGCACCATCTACGAGTATTTCACGAGCAAGCCGCAACTGCTTCAGTCCCTCCACGGCCACATGCTGGGCAAGCTCAAGGAGTACTACGGCGAGAAGCTCAAGGGCATCGAGGAGCCTCCCGAGATCCTGGCCCATTTCCTGGCCGCGGCCCTGGCGAGCTTCCGGGAATGGCAGCCCTTCTTCTACGTCTTTTGCGACGTCTGGGCCGAGGCCGGCCGGCCCGAGCAGCAGAACCTCCTGCGCATGCAGTTGCGCGAGGCCTACCGGTCGTCCATCGACGACCTGACCCGTGTGGTCGAGGCGGGCGTGGCCGGCGGATTCTTCCGTTGCGAGCAGCCCCGGCTGGCGGCCGAGCACATTCTCGCCTGCGTCGACGGCCTGGCGCTCCACTGGCTCTATGACCAGGAGGCCTTCGACCTCGACGAGATGACCGAATCGCTGACGCGGACGGTCCTGAGGAGCCTTTCGTGAGAGTCCGCATCGCCGTATCCGTGTTGTTGATCCTGCTGCTGAGCGCGGTGACCGCGGTGGGCGTGTACGTGATCCAGGACGTGGAAGAAAAGCCGCCGGTCCAGCCCGTAGCGGTGCCCGTACCCGTGGAGGTGGCCGCGGTGGCGGCGGCCGACTTCATGCACCGGATCGAGGCCTTGGGAAGCATCGCGGCGGTGCGCGAAGGGCCGGTCAGCGCCGAGGTTGCCGGCCGCATCGTCGAGATCCCGGCGGACGTGGATCTGGGCAGCGAGGTGGCGACCGGCGATCTGCTGGCCAAGGTGGATCACCGGGACTACGAGATCTCGTTACGGAAGGCCGCGGCCCAGGTGTCCGCGGCCACGGCGCGGCGGCGCAAGGCCTCGGTGGACATCGAGAGACAACGGAACTTGGTGCGCCTCAACGCGGAACAGCTCCGGCTTGCGCAGGCGGAGCACGACCGCCTCCTCAAGCTGCGCGAGAAGGAGCTCGTGTCCAGCCAGGAAGTCGAGCGGCAGGAGCTTTCCTGGCGGCGCATCGAGGAGGAACTGGAGTCGGCCAGGAGTGGACAGCACCAGGCGGAAGCCCTGTACGCCATCGCCCAGGCCGACCTCGACCTCGCCGGCGTGCAATTGGAACAGGCGCGGGAGACGTTGCGCGACACCGAGATCCGCGCGCCCTATGCCGGCATCATCGCGCGCAAGAGCATCACTCTGGGAGAGCGGGTCGCGCTGGGCCAGGTGCTCTTTCAACTGGCCGACGTGGAGACGGTGAAACTCGACGTGCGCATCCCGGCCTCCGATATTCGACAGATCAAATCGCGGGTGGCGGCGAGCGTGCGGGTGACCGGCATGGAGCGGGAATTCACCGGACAGGTGACCAACATCGGTCCGCGCGCCGACCCGGGCACCCGCTCCTTCCCGGTGGAGATCTTCCTGTCCAACGAGGGACGCCGGCTTCTTCCCGGGATGTTCGCGCGGGCCAGGATTCCGGTCCGCGGCTATCCGGGGGCCATCCTGATCCCGCGGGAAAGCGTGCTCTTCGAGGGCGACAAGGCCACCGTCTTCGTGGTGGATACCGATTCCGGCCGCGCGGCGCGGCGCGCGGTGCGCATCGCCGGGCGTTTCGGCGCACGCTACATGATCGCCGGGGGCCTTGAGCCCGGAGACCTACTCATCACCGCCGGGCAGCGCCTGCTGCTGGACGGCGCGCGCATTCGCGTGGTCACGCGCCGGGATCTTTCCTCATGAAGAAGGTGATCGAGTTCTCGATCGGGAACCCCGTCATCGTCAACCTGGTGGTGCTCCTGATCCTCGTCTCGGGGGTCATCGCCTTTGTCGGGATGAAGCGGGAGTTGTTCCCCGATTTCTCCCGCCGCGTGATCCGGATCGATACGACGTACCGAGGCGCCTCGCCCGAAGAGGTGGAGGAGCTCATCACCGCCAAGATCGAGGACAGGGTCCGCAACGTGGACGGCGTCAACGAGATGCTGTCCACTTCCCGCGAAGGGCAATCCGAAATCCGTCTACAGATGCAGTCGGATACCGAGATGAGCCGCGCTCTGGGGGACGTGCGCGCCGCCCTGGACCAGGTCGCCGGACTACCGGAGGAGGCCGAGGAGCCCCGGGTGAGCGAGGTCTTGTCCGCCGTCCCGGTGATCACCGTCGCATTGAGCGGCGACATCCCCGAGCGCGAGTTGGGGGAGATCGCCAAGGACGTGCGCGATCGGCTCCGGCGCGTCGACGGCGTCGCCACCGTCTCGATCTTCGGCTTGCGCGACAGCCGTATCCTCATCGAGATCGATCCGGAACGGCTCGATCAGTACGGGTTGAGCCTGGAAGAGATTCGCGCCGCCGTGGCCAATCAGAACCGCAACGTGCCCGGAGGCGCGCTGAAGACGGCGCGCGGCGAAATCCTTGTGCGGACCCTGGGGGTGGCCGGAGGCGTGGCCGATGTGGAGCGCATGATTCTCCGCTCCACCAGCACCGGGCATGCCCTCACGGTCGGTGACGTGGCCGTGGTGCGCGAATCCTTCGAAGACCCCACGGCGTTGTCGCGTTACGGCGGCAGGCCGGCGATGAACCTTGTGGTGATCAAGGAGGACAGCGGCGATACCATCAGTGTCTCGGAACGCGTCCGCGACTCCGTGGCGGAGTTCCGCGGCACCTTGCCGGGAACCGTTTCCATCGGGATCTTCAACGACTTTTCGGTGTTCATCCGAAACCGTTTGGGTACTCTGGGCGAGAGCGGCGCCATCGGCCTGAGCATCGTGCTGGCCACGCTGTGCCTGTTCGTGCGCGGCCGGATCGCCGTGTTGACCGCCCTCGGCATTCCGTTCGCGGTGCTGGGCTGCATGGTTCTGATGTCGGTCTTCGATTACAGCCTGAACATGATCTCCGCCTTCGGTCTGATCCTGGTCCTCGGCCTCTTGGTGGACGATGCCGTCATCGTGACCGAGAACGTGTACCGTTACGTGGAGCAGGGTCTGCCCGCCAAGGAGGCGGCGCTCCGGGGCACCTACGAGGTCGCCTGGCCCGTGGTCACCACCGTGATGACCACGGTCGCGGCTTTCGTTCCGTTCCTGCTGATCCCGGGAACCATCGGCTTCTTCATGGAGCCGCTCCCCATCGTGGTGACCTTCGCCTTGCTGCTCTCGCTGCTCGAGGTGTTGTTCATCCTGCCGTCGCATCTTTCGGAGGTGATCACGCCGGCCTATGCGAACAAGCTGCGCCGCGGGGAGCGCCTGTGGCTTACGCGAATGCGCCGTCGCGACCGCCTGACCGGTCTCCGGCGCATGCACGTGCCCGGCCAGCGCGCGTGGCTTGCCAGACTGCGCGGGGGCTATGAAACGATCCTCGGAGTCGCGGTCCGCTGGCGTTATGTGGCGGTCAGCGTGATCGTCGCGGGCAGTGTGCTGCTGGCGGTGGCGGCCCAGTATCGGGTGCCCTTCGTGCTCTTCAAGGAGTTCGAATCGAGCCAGTTCTTCATCAACTTCGAGACTTCCGCCAACGCCAAGCTGGAAGACACGGAGGCCGTGGCCGTTCAGGCAGAGGAGATCGTGCTGGGGTTGCCACCCGGCGAGATGAAGTCCCTATCCACCACCGTCGGCGCCGCCTTCCTGGACGTGAACCGCGTGGTGCGGGGAAGCAACGTGGGGCAACTCACCCTGGAGTTGCAAGAAGATCGCGTCCGCGGCTCGGGCGAGGTCATCGAGGATCTCCGGGACAAGATGGAGCGGATACCGGGCATCACCAAGCTCCAGTTCCTCAGTCTCCAGGCCGGACCCGGAGGGCCGGACATCGAGGCCCGGGTCATCGGCGAGGACCTGGCGAGCCTCAGGCGGCTGACGGATGAGGTGAAGGCGTTCCTGGCGACCTTGCCCGGAGTATTGGACATCCGCGACGACGTGGTCGCCGGCAAGGAGGAACTGCGCATCAGCCTCAAGCCGGAAGGGCGCACGCTGGGACTCGATGTGAGGAGCATCGCGCGTCAGGTGCAGCAGGGTTTCCAGGGGGTCGAGGCTTCGAGCATCCAGCGCGGCGACGAGGACGTGCCCATCGTCGTCCGGTTTCCCGGAGACCAGCGCAGCCAGGTCGACACCGTGTCGCGCATGAAGCTCACGTTGCCCTCCGGTGAGCGGGTCTTCCTGAGTGACGTCGCCGACATCGGCACCGGCATCAGCGCGACCCAGATCAACCGGGACGACCAGAAGCGGGCGCTGAGCGTTTTCGCGGACGTGGAGGTGAAGACAACCACGGTGTTGGAGGTTACGGACGCCTTGAAGCGGCAGTTCGCCGACGCCGGCCGCCGCTACCCGGGCCAGCGCGTCGTGGTCAAGGGCGAGCGGCAGGAGATGGAGGAGTCGCTGGGTTCCCTGCCGCAAATCTCCTTGATCACGTTGTTCGTCATCTATTTCGTGCTGGGTTCCCTGTTCAAGTCGTTCGTACAGCCGTTCATCGTCATGGCCGCGATTCCCTTCTCCCTCGGCGGCGTCGTGATCGGCCATCTCGTCATGGGGGAAAACCTGACCTTCATGTCCCTCCTGGGCTTCATCGCCCTCGCGGGCGTGGTGGTCAACGATTCCCTCATCCTGGTGGACTTCATCAACCGCAGCCGGAAAAGCGGCACGCCGGCGTACGAGTCGATCATCCAGTCGGGCGTCGTGCGCCTGAGGCCGGTCATGCTCACCACCGTCACCACGGTCGGCGGGCTTCTGCCGCTGGCCTTCTTCGCCACCGGCCAGGCCAAGTTCCTCTCGCCCATGGCCATCTCGGTGGTCTGGGGTCTGTCGTTCGCCACCGTCCTCACGCTGATCCTCACCCCCTGTCTCTACGCCATACTGGATGACTTGAAGGTGATCGTCCGGCGGTTGTTCCGCTACCGCGCCATGCCGCCCGAGGCAGTCGCCGCGGAGCATCCTTGAGACCAGGGAGCGCCGGCCAGGATCCGCTATCCCAGCGGAACAGGCTGTGTCCGGACCAGCCAGGCAAGGACCTCACGAACCGTCATTCCCGCGAAAGCTTGCCCTCGACCCCGATCGGGGGCGGGAATCCAGGGGTGGGGCGCGGCGGCATGGCGAGACAGCCCGAATTTGACACCTTCCGGGGCGCTGCCTATAAGTGATGCATGCGCTGGCGAACGTCTTTCATACCCACGGTCAAGGAAGACCCTTCGGACGCGGATGTGGTCAGTCACCGGCTGCTGGTGCGCGCCGGCATGATCCGGCAGGTGAGCCGCGGGGTGTACGATATCCTGCCGCTGGCGCTCCGCACCCTGCGCAAGATCGAGGCCATCGTGCGCGAGGAGATGAACCGGGCCGGCGCCCAGGAACTGCTGATGCCCGTCACCTCCCCCGCCGAGCTGTGGCAGGACAGCGGCCGCTGGAACGTGTACGGCAAGGAGCTGCTGCGCTTCAAGGACCGTCACGAGCGCGACTTCTGCCTCGCCCCCACCCACGAGGAGGTCATCACCGACATCGTGCGCCGGGACGTGCGCTCCTACCGCGAGTTGCCCATGAACCTCTACCAGATCCAGACCAAGTTCCGGGACGAGGTGCGGCCGCGGTTCGGGCTCATGCGCGGGCGTGAGTTCATCATGAAGGATGCCTACAGCTTCCACCTGGACCGGGAAGACGCCGAGCGCGAGTACCACAACATGTACGACACCTACCGGCGCATCTTCACTCGCTGCGGCCTGAGCTTCCGCGCGGTGGAGGCCGATTCCGGCGCCATCGGCGGGAGCCTGTCGCACGAGTTCCAGGTGCTGGCGGAATCGGGCGAGGACGCGCTCGCGGCGTGCGGCGCCTGCGACTACGCGGCCAACGTGCAGAAGGCGGAGTCGCGGCTGGCGGAATACGAGGGCGCCGCGGGCGGTGCCGAGGCGGAGGTGGTGGCCACTCCCGGCCTCAAGACCGTCCCGGAAGTCTCCGAGTTCCTGAAGGTACCGCCGGAGCGCTTCATCAAGACCATGATCTACCGGAAGCCGTCCAGAGGGCTGCTGGCGGTGCTGGTGCGCGGCGACCACGAGGTCAACGAGACCAAGCTGGGCAACCTGCTGGATACCATCGCCGTGGAGTTGGCCGACGAGGATGAGGTGCGGCAGGCCGTGGGGGCGCCGACGGGGTTCCTGGGCCCCGTGAACCTGCCCCTGGAGGTGTGGGCGGACCACGCCGTTCAGGGCATGACCGACGCGGTCGTCGGCGCCAACCGGAACGACGCCCACACCATCCACGTGGACCAGGCCCGGGATTTCACCCCCGCGCGCTTCGCGGATCTGCGTCTGGTTCGGGCCGGAGACCGTTGCGCGCGCTGCGAGGCGGGCGTCATCGAGGAGCATCGCGGCATCGAGGTGGGGCACGTCTTCTACCTCGGCCGCAAGTACAGCGAAGCCATGAGTGCCACCATCCTCGACTCCGAGGGGCACGAGCGCGCCATGGAGATGGGCTGCTACGGCATCGGCGTCACGCGGCTCATGGCCGCATCCATTGAGCAGAACAACGACGCCGACGGCATCATCTGGCCCCTGTCCATCGCGCCCTTCGCCGTCGAGCTGCTGCCCCTCAACTACAAGGAGGACGCCGTCCGGGAGGTCACGGACCGTATCTACGACGGCCTCAGGGAAGCCGGCTGGGAGGTCTTGCTGGACGACCGCGACGAACGGCCCGGCGTCAAGTTCAAGGACGCCGACCTGGTGGGCATCCCGCTGCGCATCACCGTCGGCGCCCGGGGTCTGGCCAAGGGCAACGTGGAACTGCGCTGGCGCCGGGATGGGGCCAGCGAGGATATTCCCGTGGATGACGCCGCGGCGCGCATCGTCGCGGCGCTCGAAGGAGCGGCGACATGACCTCCGGCGGCTCCGGTGTCAAGGAACGGCTGATCGTCGCGCTGGACCTGGCCGACCCGGAAAAGGCGCGCTCCCTCGCCACCCTGCTGGCGCCGGAAGTGGGGATGTTCAAGGTCGGCAAGCAGCTCTTCGTGAACGCCGGGCCGGACATCGTGCGCATGATCCACGACCTCGGCGGCGAGGTTTTCCTCGACCTCAAGTTCCACGACATACCCAACACCGTGGCGGCGGCGGCCGTGGAGGCCGCCCGGCTGGGCGTCAAGCTGTTCAACGTGCACGCCTCCGGCGGGCGCGAGATGATGCGCCAGACCGCGGCGGCGGTGGAGGAAGCGTGCGCCGCGGAGAGCCTGCGGCGTCCGGCGGTGCTCGGCGTCACGGTGCTCACCAGCCTGGACGGCGCGGACCTCGAAGCACAGGGTATCCAGGGAGACGTTCCCGCTCACGTGGTGCGGCTTGCACGCATGACCCGTGAGACCGGACTGGCGGGCGTGGTCTGCTCCGCGCAGGAAGTCCGCGACATCCGGCGCGCTTGCGGCGACGCGTTCCTGCTGGTGACGCCGGGCATCCGCCCCGCCGGCCAGCAGGCGGGCGACCAGAAGCGGGTCATGACCCCCGGCGACGCCGTGCGCGCCGGCATCGACTACATCGTGGTGGGCAGGCCCATCACCGGGGCGGACGACCCGCCCGCGGCGGCGCGGTCGGTGGTGGCGGAGATGGATGGCGGATGTTAGGTTAGGAACCCATGGCCGTAGCCACCATCGAAGAATCACTGGAAGACATCCGTCAAGGCAAGATGGTCATCCTGATGGATGACGAGAACCGCGAGAACGAGGGCGACCTCACCATGGCCGCGGAGTTGGTCACTCCCGAGGCCATCAACTTCATGGCCACTTGGGGACGGGGCCTGATCTGCCTGCCGCTGACCGAGGACAAGGTCGCGCAACTCGGCCTCACCATGATGGTGCGGGACAACACGGCCCCCTATGGCACGGCCTTCACGGTATCCATCGACGGCGTCAAGAACGTCACCACCGGCATCTCCGCCTCCGACCGCGCCGAGACCATCCTCGCCGCCATCGCGGACGACGCCAATCCCGGGGACCTGTGCACTCCAGGACACATTTTCCCCCTGCGCGCCAGGAACGGCGGCGTGCTCGTGCGCACCGGCCAGACCGAAGGATCCGTGGACCTGTGCCGGCTGGCGGGGCTCAAGCCCGCCGGCGTGATCTGCGAGATCATGAAGGACGACGGCACGATGGCGCGGCTGTCGGACCTCGAGGAGTTCGGCGAGAAGTACGACCTCAAGCTTTGCACCATCAAGGACCTCATCGAGTACCGGCTCAAGCACGACTCGCTCATCCACCGGGTCGCCTCGACGCGCCTGCCCACGCGCTACGGCGGCGATTTCCAGGCGGTGGTGTACAACACCCACGTGGATGCCACCGAGCACCTGGCGCTCATCAAGGGAGAGATATCCGGGGACCGCGAGACCATGGTGCGGGTGTGCACCAAGTTTCTCCCCGGCGACGTCTTCGGCTTCGAGTTCTTCGACACCGGCTCGGTCATCAAGCAGTCCATGGAGCTGATCGCCAAGGAAGGCGCCGGCGTCGTGCTCTACCTGCAGCCCGAGGGCAAGGGACTGCGCACCGACGAGGCGGGAAAGCAAAGGAGCTTCCGCGACTTCGGCATCGGCGCCCAGATCCTCCGGGACTTGGGCGTACGCAAGCTCCGCCTCGTCACCAACAACCCTCGAAACCTCGTCGGCCTTTCCGGCTACGGCCTCGAAATCACCAGCTCCGTCTCCTTCACCACCCCGCCCAACACCATCGGCAGACCCGCCGCGGGCGGCTGACGCCTGCTCACCCGAAGGTGAAGAGCCGCGGGTCGTATTCGAACATCCGGGTGTAGGAAATATAGATGCGGGTCACCGCCTCGTGCCGGTGGTTGATCAGAAAGTTTCTGTCGCCGGACTCCGCGATGGGAACGATCACCGATGGAACACGCAACAGGCAACCGCCGGCGCCGTGCAGCCATTCGTCACCGATTCGCTGTGTCGCTGGTTGGTTCGATCGCCAATTGACCGGCAATTGGTCTGTTCGGACTTCGTCCGTTGCGAGCTCGTCAGGCACTTCGTAACAGACCAGCGTGGTGCCGTCCGGCAGTAGTGCCGGGTCCTCCACATGAACGAGCTTTTCCAGCACACAAAGCGCGGGACCGGTGGCGCAATAGGTCACAAGGTGCCCACGCGTATTCCAGCGGCCATCATGGTACAGGCCATAGCCGCCGTCGAAGCGGTGGGCATCCTCGGCGTTCGACAACCGCCAAAGCCGCATCAGGCAGCGGCACCCCAGGCGATTTTCGCCAGGATGTCTTCGACGAGACGGGTGCCTGCCGCCGTTTGGGTCAGGTCGATCGGTCGCCGATCGTCCAACGAAGCGAGGTTCTTGTGAAGCCAGCGACAGGCCTTGTCTTGGTTTCCGAAGGTCCTCTCCGCCAACGCGATCACCCGAGCCACCCGCGCCGCACGGTCGGATTCCTCGACCGTCAGCCTCCCGCTGCCTGCCCTTCGGTGGGAGAGGGTCCGAGGTTTGATGATCAGGCGGCCAATTTCATTTTCCGTTACCCCCCGCCGTCTCAGAGCGTCAACAGTCGTGACGGAGAAACCGCCCTCTACCGCTTTGGTCATGTCGGCATCGGTGTTCACCGTCACCCCAATGGCTCGACATCCGCCAAGTATGGTTGCCGCAACATTCGCCAAATGCATCGTGTCTTCCATAGTCGCTCCCTGCGCATTTGCGTAGTTTGTAGCGGCAAATTGCGATCCGGGCAAGGGTTGGCGTCCATCCTTCCGGCGTGGCCCGGCTGCCGGCATGGTCGTCGATCGTGTGTATGTGGAGGTCGGCTTTGAACCAACGTGCGCCAGGGATGTCGCGTTGCCATTGGTCAGTTGATTGTCGTCTGAAGCTCATGACTCCGCCTCGACCACTGTCGTCCGCAAATACCGGTGCACGGAATTTCGCAGGCGCTTGAGGGCGTCGTCGATGGAGCGGAACATCTGCTCTTCGACCAGGTCGCCGTGGATCCAGTAGTCCAGGGACGGCGACTCGGTGAAGTTGATGTCCAGGAGCTTTTCGCCCGGGGGGTCGCCGGTGATGAGGATGCGGACGGAGTAGCCGGCGTCGACGGCGAGGGCGCGGGCGTAGCGCGGGATGCGCAGGGCGTCCTTGATGTGGTTGAGGCGCTTGGTGGGGAACTCGCCGACACCCAGGGACACGTAGACCCAGCGTTCGTCGTTGTTGCCCAGCTCGCGCAGGACCTGGCCGTTGATGTTGACGATGTTCTGGAGCGCGCGTTCCTGGCGATAGTCCTTCAGCAGCTCGAAGGCCCAGCGCTCTATGACGCCCTTGGGTTCGCGCTCGGCGGGTTCCTGTCCCCGCCGGATGCCGGTGTCGATCCACCACTTGGTTTCCTGGATGGCGGGATCGGGGCCGCTTGCTGACGGCTCCGGCGTCATGGGCTGTTCGGGCGGAGGGGCGTCGCCGCCCGGCTTTTCGGGGTCGGCCAAGTACCTGTACCTTATACGATGCCTATACCTTGAACTCGTTCAGCGTGCTCGGCGCGAACAGGCTGTCCACTTCCAGCCGCTGCTTGATGAGACCCTGCTCGTGGGCGTAGCCCACCAGCGTCTCCAAAACGTGGCGGTTGGGCTCCAGGCCGTAGGCCCAGGGGTCGGGCCCCAGGACCTCCCGTTCCTTCTCCATCTGCTCGATGGACCAGGCCATCATGTACTTGAGCGCGGAGTATTCGTACATGGCCTCGGCGCACAGCCGCTTGGACTCGCAGAAGGCCTTGTAGAGGTTCTGGGCCACCCAGGGATGGCGTTCGTACACGTCCTCCCGGAAGACCAGGGTGTGCATGATGGGGAAGATGCCGGTCTTGCGGAAGTACGCCTCCTCCACCGCGCGGAAGTCCGGGAACAGGCGCGCCACCCCGGGGGAGCGGCGCACGAAGGGCGACGGCATGTGCGCCGAGATCAGCGCGTCGATGTCGCCGTTCTCCAACATGGAGGAGAGCGTCTGCTCCGGGCCGATGGGGGTGATGGAAAGGGTCTCGGGGAGGTCCGGACGGAGCTTTTCCTCCCGGCCGGGTGTCTCTTCCCCGCCCGTGAACCAGTTTACCTTTTCGAGTTCCACGCCGTACTCGTGCTGCAAGAGGCCGCGTTGCCAGATGGCCGCGGTCATCTGGTACTCGGGAACACCGATGCGCTTGCCGTTGAGGTCGCCGGGTGCCTTGATGCCGGAGCCGGTGTGAATGTAGATGCCGGAGTGGCGGAAGGCGCGGGAGGGAAACACGGGAATCGCCACGAAACGGGGCGTGCCCTTGTCCTTGGACATCAGGTACGAGCCCATGGACATCTCGGCGGCGTCGAAGTCCTGGTAGCGCAGCATGCGCCAGAAGGTCTCCTCGACGCGGAACGGCAGGTAGGTCAGCTCGACCCCCTCCACCGGCACGCGGCCCTCCTGCAAGGGGCGCGTACGGTCATAGTCCCAACAGGCGACGGTGATGCGGACACTTGCCATGGTGTGTGCTCTCTTTCGTTGCGTCGGAGGGTTTGCGCCGGCCATCCGGCTGCCGGTTAGGGTAACAGGAACGGTGCGGCAGTGTAAGCGCGCCCCGTGGCTGGCCCGCACCGCTTGGTTTGACCGGGAGGGGCTTTTGTGTATATAGTGGCCGTCTGAAAAAGGTCATTGATTTCTTTAGCTTATCCAAGGAAAAATGCTTTTCGACTTTGCCAGCGTCCTTTGCTTCACGTTGTTGGGGGCGGCCTTCGTCTGGGTCAACCTGCTGATCGGCCGGCTGCTGAGGCCTTCCAATCCGCAGCTCCGCAAGCTCATGACCTACGAGTGCGGCGAGCCCGCGTCCGGCAGCGCCTGGGTCAACTTCAACGTCCGGTTCTACTTTATCGCCCTCATATTCATCATCTTCGAGGTGGAGATCGCCTTCATCTTCCCGGTGGCGGTGGTGTTCCGCGACTGGCTCCAGAACGACGCGGGGCTCTTTGCCTTCGCCGCCATCTCCGTCTTCACCCTCATCGTGTTCCTGGGGCTCATCTACGACTGGTGCAAGGGCGATCTGGAGTGGGTGAAGAACTGACCCTTCGTCTCCGGCAGGTACCGACGACATGACGGCAAAAGAGATATACGAGCGCGTCCGGGAACTGTGCCCGGACGGCGTGGGTGGGTTCGACGAGGAGGTTCCGGAGCCGTTCTTCAAGGTCGAGCCGGCGCGCGTCCAGGAGGTCTGCCGAGCGTTGCGCGACGACGAGGCCCTCAGGTTCCACGTGCTCTCGGACCTGACGGCCGTGGACCTCCCGAAGGAGAACGTCATCCAGGTGGTCTACCACCTGTATTCATACGACTCCAAGGAGCAGACCGTGGTCAAGGTCGATCTCGACCGCGACGCGGCGCGGATCGCCACGGTGGAGGAGATCTGGAAGGTCGCCAACTGGTTCGAGCGGGAGGTGTTCGACCTTTTTGGAGTCTTCTTCGAAGGGCACTCGGACCTGCGCAGGATCCTGTTGCCCGAAGACTGGGTGGGTTATCCCCTGCGCAAGGATTTCGTCGAGCAGGAAGAGTACGACGGCATCAGCACCGAGCGCGCGCCGCTGGTGCCGGAGAACCTGCGGTAGGGACGGGGCTCGAGCCCCTCGCGTCCGGCCGCGAATCGGGCCGAGGGCGGGGTTTGATGCCGTCCGGTCAGGCCGTCGTCGGACCGACTGACGAAGGATCGATATCATGAGCGAGGTTTCCACCGGTACGGGCCTGCACACCGAGGACATGACCCTGAACGTGGGGCCGCAGCACCCGAGCACCCACGGGGTGCTTCGGTTCGTGGTCAAGACCGACGGCGAGGTCATCAACGAGGCCATCCCGGACGTGGGCTACCTGCACCGCTCCATCGAGAAGATCGGCGAGAAGTGCACGTGGCACGGCTACGTGCCCTACACCGACCGGGCCGACTATCTCGCCGCCATGTTCGCCAACCAGGGCTTCTGCATGGCCGCCGAGCGGCTGGGCGGAGTCGAGGTGCCGCCGCGCGGCGAGTACTGCCGCGTCATCGCCTGCGAGCTCAACCGCGTCGCCAGCCACCTCATCGCGGTGGGCACGTTCGGCCAGGACATCGGCGCCATCACGCCGTTCCTGCACGCGCTGCGCGAGCGCGAGACCATCAACGACCTCATGGAGGAGATCTGCGGCGCGCGCCTCACCTACAACTACCTGCGCATCGGCGGCGTCGGCTACGACATCAAGCCCGAGACATGCGGCCGCATCACCGCGTTCCTGGACCACTTCGAGACCATCGTCGACGAGTACAACCGGTTGCTGTCCAACAACAAGATCTTCATCGAGCGGCTGGCCAACGTCGCGGTCATTTCGAAGGAGGACGCGCTCCAGTACAACCTGGTGGGGCCCAACCTGCGGGCGTCCGGGGTGCATTGGGACATTCGCCGGGACATCCCCTACTCGGTCTATCCCGAGCTGGACTTCGACGTGCCGGTGGGCCGGGGGGAGCGCGGCTCGCAGGGCGATTCCTACGACCGCTACTACGTGCGAATTCGCGAGCTGCTGGAGAGTTGCAGGATCCTGCGCCAGTGCCTCGACAAGATGCCCGACGGCCCGGCCGTCGCCAAGGTCGCGCGCAAGTTCAAGCCGCCCGCCGGTGAGACCTACGTGCGCATCGAGGCGCCGCGCGGCGACATGGGCTACTACGTGGTGAGCGACGGCAGCGAGTACCCTTACCGGGTGCGCATCCGCACCGGCTCCTTCACCGCCATGAGCATCATCGACAAGATCAGTCCGGGCATCATGGTGGCGGACCTGATCGCGCTGATCGCGAGCCTGGACGTGGACGCTCCAGAGATTGACCGCTAGACACGACGCTGAGGCCGCAGAGATGGAATTCACCGTTCAAGACCTGATACAGGCGTTGCTGCCGGCGGCGATCCCGGCGCCCGTGGGCTATGCGCTGGCCGCGATCCTGGTGGCCTTCGCCGTGCTGTCGTTGTTCGTGGCGCCGCTGGCCGGGGTGACGAGCTGGCTCGAGCGGCGCGTGTGGGCGCGCATGCAGTCCCGCGTCGGCCCCAACCGGGTCGGGCCGCAGGGTATCCTCCAGTGGCTCGCGGACGGCGTCAAGAACATACAGAAAGAGGACATCATCCCGTCGTCGGCCGACAGGAAGCTCTTCCTGCTGGCACCGTACATCGTCTTCGCCGGGTTCCTCGGGGCCTTCGTCGTCATCCCCTTCGGCAGTTGGCTGATCCCCGCGGACCTCAATATCGGCATCCTCTACCTGTTGGCCATCACCTCGCTCGCGGTGGTGGGCATCCTGATGGCGGGCTGGTCTTCCAACAACAAGTGGTCGCTGCTGGGCGGCATGCGCTCGGCCGCGCAGATCGTCAGCTACGAGATCCCCGCCGGGCTGTCGGTGCTGACGGTGATCTTCCTGTCCGGCACCCTGAGCATGCAGGGGATCATCCAGGCCCAGGGATGGGCGCCGCAGGACTGGTTCATCTTCTACAATCCCTTCACCCTGGTGGCCTTCTTCATGTTCTTCACCTCCGCGCTGGCCGAGGGGAACCGCACGCCCTTCGACATTCCCGAGGCGGAGTCGGAGCTGGTGGCCGGCTACGTGACCGAGTACAGCGGCATGCGCTTCCTGTTCTTCTTCTTCGCGGAGTGGGGCAACCTGTACGTCATCGGCGCCATCGCGACGACCCTGTTCCTCGGCGGGTGGCAGATCCCCGCGACCATCCTGGGCGTGACCATGGCCGAGTATCCGGTGGCCAAGGGCGTGGTGGAGTTCACGGTCTTCTTCGCCAAGTCGTATATGTGGGTCCTCGTGGCCATGTGGATCCGCGGCACCCTGCCGCGGGTGCGGGTGGACCAGCTCATGGCCATGTGCTGGAAATACATGGTGCCCATCGCGTTCGTGTGCATGTTCGGCACCATCGTGCTGCTGGTGGCCTGGCCCGACGGGAATCCCGCGCTGAGCCTGGCGACCCTGGGCTTCACGGTGCTGGTCGTCCTTTATTTCATGTGGCGGGTGGTCTACCAGATCATGCACTCGCGCCCCGAGCTTTACCTCAAGCCCTACGTATAGGGACCAACGCGGGGAAACGTCATGAGCGAAGTCATCAACTACTTCCAGAACATCAAGGATACGGTGAGCAGTATCTTCGAGGGCATGTCCATCACGTTCTCGCACTTCGTGCGCAAGCCCTCGACGGTGCAGTATCCCGACCGCATCGCCCAGCAGGTGCAGGACACCCTGCCGCTGCGTTACCGCGGCATCCTCGAGGTCGACATGGACATCTGCACCGGGTGCCTGGCGTGCGAGCGGGTGTGCCCGATCAATTGCATCGCCATCGGCATCGAGCGGAACACCGAGACGAACCAACGCGACTTCACCCTGTTTGACATCGACATATGCAAGTGCATGTATTGTGGGCTGTGCATGGAGGCCTGCCCCACGGGATCCATTCGCCACACGCAAGAGTTCGAGGGCGCCTGCAACAATCCCGCCGGTCTGGTGCGCCATTTCGTGACCGAGAGTGTGCCCCTGTACAAGCCGAAGAAGGGCGGCGAGACGGAAAACCGGATGGTCCAGAAGGTGGATATCGGAAAGAGGTACTTGGACGAGATAGCCGAACCGGAGAACTGACGGCCACGAAGTCGGATCCGCGAGGCTTGATCGCCGAAAGGCTGCCGTTCCCGCCGCCGCGGTGCACCATACTACCGGCCCCATTCGTTTGCCGCGGGCCGATCGACTCCCATCACAAGGCTGATTTGATCATGGAGATTCCCATAAACGTCCTCGTATTTTACCTGGTTGCGCTGGTGGTGGTGGGGTCCGCGTGCATCGTGGCGTTCTCGCGCAACATCGTGCACTCGGCGTTCTCGCTGCTGGGCACCTTCGGCGGGGTGGCCGCGCTCTACGTGTTCCTGGGCGCGGACTTCGTGGCGGCGGTGCAGGTATTGATCTACGTGGGCGGGATTCTCGTGCTGATCCTGTTCGCGGTGATGCTGACCCACCGAATCAGCGATATCGACATCACCAACCGCACCGTGGGACGCATCCCCGGACTGGTGGCGGGCGCGGTCTTCCTCGGCATCCTCGTCTACGCCATCGCCGGGACCGACTGGGCGAAGGCCAAGGAAGTGGCTTTCGAGCCGACCACGGCGGTCATCGGCAACCTCTTCCTGGGCGAGTACCTGCTGCCGTTCCAGATCGCCGCGGTGGTGCTGCTGGTGGCCCTCATCGGCGCCATCACGCTGTCGCGCAAGGAAATCAAGGAATAGAGTCTCGCGAGATGGCTGAATACGTTGCATTGCTGGCGGGCGTCGGACTGAAGCACTACCTGGTGGTGTCCGGCATCCTGTTCGCGCTGGGTATCTACATCGTTCTCACGCGGCGCAACGCCATCAGCATCCTGCTGGGGGTCGAGCTCATCCTCAACTCCGCCGGGCTGAACTACGTGGCGTTCTCGCACTTCAGCACCGGTCAGGTGGACGGGCAGATCTACACGGTGTTCATCATCATGCTGGCCGCTTCGGAAGCAGCCATCGGTCTGGCCATCGTCCTCGCCATCTATCAGCTCTTCGCCACCATCGATGTCGAGGCCACCGAGACGCTCAAGGATTAGTTAGCCGCGCCATGGATCACCCCGTTCAAACCGATTTTCTGCGTTGGATCGTGCTGTTCCCGCTGCTGGGCGCGGCGGTGAACGGCCTGCTGGGTGCCCGCATTCAGGAGAACTGGGGCAAGCGCGCGGTGGCGTTCATCGCCTGCGCTCCGGTGACCCTGTCCTTCCTGTTCTCGCTGTGGGCCTTCGGCCGTCTGCTCGGGCTTCCGGCCAAGGAGCGTTTCCTGATCGACGCGTTCTACACCTGGATCCCCATGGGCTCGTTCAGCGTGGACGTGGCCTTCTGGGTGGATCCCCTGTCGGCGATCATGATCCTGGTGGTGAGCGGCATCGGCGGCCTGATCCACTTCTACTCCATCGGCTACATGCACGAGGACCGCTCCTTGTGGCGCTACTTCGCCTACCTGAACCTGTTCACCTTCTCGATGCTGCTGCTGGTGACGGGCGACAACCTGCTGCTCATGTTCGTGGGTTGGGAAGGCGTCGGGCTGTGCTCCTGGGCGCTCATCGGCTTCTGGTACAACGACCACACCAACACGCGTGCCGGCAACAAGGCCTTCATCGTCAACCGGATCGGCGACTTCGGCTTCGTGCTCGGCATCTTCCTGCTCTACTGGACCCTGGCCGGGCAGGGCCAGGGCACCCTGGCGTTCCGTGAGATCGAGGAGCACGTGGGCCTCTTGGCCAACATGCAGCTCTGGGGCATCGGCGTGGCGACGCTGGTGACGTTCCTGCTGTTCATCGGCGCCACCGGCAAGTCGGCGCAGCTCCCGCTCTACGTCTGGCTCCCCGACGCCATGCAGGGCCCCACCCCGGTGAGCGCGCTGATCCACGCCGCTACCATGGTGACGGCCGGCGTCTACATGATCGCGCGCCTCAACGTGCTGTTCTCGGCCGCTCCCGCGACCCTGGGGCTCATCGCCGTCATCGGCGCCGCCACCGCGGTGTTCGCCGCGACCATCGCGGTGACGCAGAACGACATCAAACGGGTGCTGGCCTACTCGACCATCAGCCAACTCGGCTACATGTTCCTGGCCATGGGCGTGGCCGCCTACACCGCCGGCGTTTTCCACCTGCTGACCCACGCGTTCTTCAAGGCGCTGCTCTTCCTGGGCTCCGGCAGCATCATCCACGCCATGCAGGGGGAGCAGGACATGCGCCAGATGGGCGGTCTGCGCACGGCGATGCCGGCGACCTTCTGGACCTTTACCATCGGCGTCCTGGCCATCGCCGGGACGCCGTTCCTGGCCGGCTTCTTCTCCAAGGACGCGATCCTGTGGCAGGCCTGGGCGAGCCACAACGAGGTGCTGTGGGGCGTGGCCGTTTTCGTGGCGGGCCTGACGGCCTTCTACATGTTCCGCCAGTTCTTCATGGTGTTCTTCGGTGAATGCCGCGCCGACCATCACGTGCGCGATCACCTGCACGAGTCCCCGAAGATCATGACCTGGCCGTTGTGGATCCTCGCCGCGGGCTCCGTCGTCGTGGGCTATATCGGGCTGCCGCCGTTCATGGGGGTGAACCTGCTGGACGGCTGGCTCGATCCGGTGATCCACTTGCCGCACGGCGAACACCATTCCGTGGCGGAAGAGGTGGGCGTCATGAGCGTGTCCATCGCCGCCGCGGCCGCGGGCGTGGCCGTCGCCTGGTTCCTCTACTACCTGCGTACCCCGTCACGGGACGACTCCCCGGAAGCCAAGGGGCCCGTCTACCGCCTGCTCTACAACAAGTACTACGTGGACGAGGTCTACCAGTTCGTCTTCGTGGGCGGCACGCTGCTGCTGGCGCGCATCGGGGCGGCCTTCGACCGTTACATCATCGACACCATCGTGGACGGATCGGCCAAGGTCACCATCATCATCTCCTGGTTCAACGGCCTGTTGGACAAGTACGTCGTCGACATGCTGGTCAACGCCGTGGCCAACGTGACCTTTGCGGTGGGCAACAATTTCCGCCGGGTCCAGACCGGGAACATCAACAGCTACCTCTACGTCGTGGTGGGAGCCGTGGTGGTCGCCCTGATCGTCAAGCTGCGCTACTGGAGCTGAGAAACGCGCGGCGCCGCCGGAGCTGATTCAGAAGGAGAGATGCGAAAATGACCGAACATGTGCTGAGCTACATGGTCTTCTTCCCCCTGGCCGGGATGTTGATCGTGCTGTGCCTGCCCAGTGATCGCCACGACCTCATTCGCTGGGTTTCGGCCGCGGCCACGGTACCTCCGCTCCTTCTGGGGATCTGGCTCTACGCCAACTTCGACACCACCACCACCGCCATGCAGTTCGTGGAGCGGGCCGCGTGGATCCCGGCGTTCAACATCGAGTACTTCGTGGGCGTGGACGGCCTCAGCGTCTCCATGCTGCTGCTGACCGCGCTGCTGTCCTTCCTCTGCATCTTCGCGTCCTGGGGCATCGACAAGGGGGTCAAGGGTTACTTCGCGTTGTTCCTCTTGTTGGACACGGGCATGACCGGCGTGTTCGTGGCGCTGGACTTCGTGCTCTTCTACGTCTTCTGGGAAGTCATGCTGCTTCCCATGTACTTCCTCATCGGCATCTGGGGCGGCCCGCGCAAGGAATACGCCGCCATCAAGTTCTTCCTCTACACGCTGCTGGGCAGCGTGCTCATGCTGATCGCGATCCTGGCGCTCTACTTCTACTCCGAGCCCAACACCTTCGACATGACCAAGCTCATGGACCGGAACAGCCTGTACAGCACCGAGCCGCTGGGAATGTGGCCCTTCAGCGTATGGGGCTGGGGCTTCCAGCACGTGGTGTGGATGGCCCTGTTCATCGGTTTCGCCATCAAGATCCCGGCTTTCCCGTTCCACACCTGGCTGCCCGACGCCCACGTGGAGGCGCCCACCGCCATCTCCGTGATCCTGGCGGGCATCCTCCTCAAGATGGGCACCTACGGCATCCTGCGCATCAACTACCCGATGCTGCCGGAGGCCACCGCCGATCTGGCTTTCTGGTTCCTCGCCGCCCTGGGCGCGTGGAACATCGTCTACGGCGGCCTCTGCGCCATGGCCCAGACCGACATGAAGAAGCTGGTGGCCTACTCCAGCGTGAGCCACATGGGCTACGTCATGCTGGGGATGGCGGCCTTCAACACCCAGGGCATCAACGGCGCGGTGCTGCAGATGTTCAACCACGGCACCATCACCGCCATGCTCTTCCTGCTCGTGGGCGTCATTTACGATCGCGCCCATCACCGTGATATCGACGGCTTCGGGGGACTGGCCGGCATCATGCCGGTGTACGCCGGCTTCACGGCGCTGGCGTTCTTCGCCTCCATGGGTTTGCCGGGGCTTTCGGGCTTCGTCTCCGAGGTGCTGGTGCTGCTGGGGGCCTGGCCCAGGTACCATGCGCTCACCATCATCGCGGCCCTGGGCATCGTCATCACCGCGGGCTACATGCTGTGGATGATGCAGCGCGTCTATCTCGGCCCGCCCAACGAGAAGTACCGCTCGCTGCCCGATATCAACGGGCGCGAGATTTTCACGCTGTTCCCGCTGGGCGTGATCGTGGTGATCGTCGGGGTCTATCCCCGGGTGGTGCTGGACCTGCTCCAGGCCTCTCTCAACAACATCAACCAGATGGTGATCACGCACCTGTCGTAGCGCCATGGATCTCGGTAACGTCGCAAGCCTGAGTCTGTTCTATCCGGAGATCGTCCTCGCGGGGACCATCATCGCGCTGACGATCCTGGACCTTTTGGTGCCCAACAAGCGCGCCATGGCGTACCTGGCTCTGGCCGGGTGCCTCATCGCCCTGGGCGCCACCGTGGAGCTCTACGGCACGGAGCCCACGCTCCTGTTCCACCGCATGGTGGCGCTGGACAACTTCAGCCTGTTCTTCAAGGTGGTCACCCTGGCGGCGCTGGTGGGCGCCATCTGGATGTCCATCGGGTCGAGCGAGGTGCGCCAGGTGCACCTGGGCGAGTACTACATCGTGCTGCTGACCTGTGGGTTCGGCATGTTCTTCATGGCCTCGGCCAACAACCTGCTGATGGCCTATCTCGGCCTCGAGCTGGTGAGCCTGACCTCCTACATCCTCACCGGCATGCTGCCGCACAACCGGCGCTCGGCTGAAGCCGCGCTCAAGTACCTTATCTACGGCGGTGTCGCCTCCGGCACCATGATCTACGGCATGAGCTGGGTGTTCGGCATGGCCGGCAGCCTCGACTACGCCGCCATCAACGCGGCCATGGGCGAGGCCGGCGGCAACCAGCTCGCCCTCTTCATGGCGTTCGTCTTCATCCTGGCCGGGTTCGGCTACAAGATGGCCTTCGCGCCCTTCCACATGTGGTCGCCCGACGTGTACCAGGGGGCGCCCACGCCCTTCACCGGGTTCCTGTCGGTAGCGTCCAACGCCGCCGGCGTGGCCATCCTGATCCGCTTCTTCTACCCCGCGGTGTCCACGCTGGGTCAGGATGGCGCGTGGGCTTTCCAGGCGCTGCCCGTACTCCAGTGGACCGACCTGCTGGTGGCCATCAGCATCGTCACCATGACCTGGGGCAACCTCTCGGCCTTGAACCAACGCAACGTCAAGCGCCTGCTGGCCTACTCGGGCATCGCCCACGCCGGCTACATCATGATGGGCTTGGTGGTGCTGAACAACGACGGCCTGAACGCCATGTTGTTCTACGTGGTGGTCTACCTGATCATGAACCTGGGCGCGTTCCTGGTGGTCATGATCGTGGCCAACGCCACCGGACGCGAGGACATGGACGCCTACCGCGGCCTGGCCTGGCGCGGCGCGGCCTTTCCGGCCGTGTGCATGATGGTGTTCCTGGCCTCCCTCACCGGGCTGCCGCCCTTGGCGGGTTTCATCGGCAAGTTCCTGCTCGTGGCCGCCATCATCGAGGGCCAGTTCTACGTGCTGGCCGTGGTGGCCATGATCAACACGGTCATCTCGCTCTACTACTACTGGCGGATCGTCAAGACCATGTTCCTGGACGAGCCCGCTCCCGAGGACGGCCCCGTGGCCGCCACCGCCAGCGCCATGCCGCTGCTCGGCGCCCTCATGGTGCTCACCGTCGTGCTGGGAGTGTACTGGGCTCCGCTGCTCGATTACACCAGCGGGTCGCTGGGTTTCTTCATGCAATAGGCAGGCCCGACAAGGGCGGGTTCGGCTCGCCCTTGTCGGCGTTGGCGCCGGCGCTCTTCCCTCTCAAAACTGCATCCGGAGGGCGAGGAAGAAGGTCCGCCCCCAACCGGCTTCCGTGGGACCGTCCACGCTATGGGGGTTGGCGGTGTTCACCGAGAGGCCGGTGTCGGTGACGTTGAAGACGCCGGCCGTGATGCGCGCACCCTTCAGTCCCAGCGGATCGGTCCAGTCCAGCGTAAGGTCATGGCCGACCCACGAGTCGAAGGTTCCGCTGGCCGTCCGGTTCTTGTAGCTGGAGCGGTAGTAGGTCGTCCAGGTGGCGGTCACGCTGCCGCGCCTGCCCAGAACGGTGAGACGGGCGGCATTCTTGGGGATGGCGAGCCGGTCCTCTTCGCCGGCGATTCGCAGGTCGGCGTTGGCGACGTGCCGCCAGGCTCCCCGGAGGCCGACCACGCCCCAGCCGGTCCTGAAGCCCGTGCCGAACCGGGTATTGATGCCGGAGACCCCGTCGTCCACGATGTTGGCATAGATGTCGTGAATCGTGATGTCGCCGCCGTCGCGGTAAATGCAGTTCGTCCGGTCCTGGCCCACGCATTCATGCAGGTGTCGCATGGCCCAGTCCGCGCTGTTCTGCCCCGGCCGATCGGAGCGCGAAAGGCTATACCATTCGACGTTCAGGAAGAGCGGCCCCTTGCGGGCTTCGGCGCCGATGGCGATCCTTTCGGTGTTCGAAGGATCGAGTTGCGGGTTGCCGGCGGTCTGGCGCTCCACCTGTCGGGAATTGAGCTCCATACACTCGCGCGGCGGAGACCCGGGCCCGGGGTCGCACTCGACGTAGGGATGGTCCTGCAGATCGAAGGCGTGGAGATGGAACATCGATGGCGCGCGCTCTCCCGCGTTCCAGGAGGCGCGTAGCGTGAGGATGTCGCTTGCGCGGTACGCGGCCCCGAGGCGCCAGGACGCCATTCCGCCCACATCGTCGTAGTCGTCCATGCGCCCACCGACCCTGACGTCCAGTTTCTCGGCCAAAGGCAGAGACATTTCCGCGAACGTCGCCCAAGCCTTGCGCTCGCCCCGATAGTTGGCGCCGCCGGTGCCGAGCACTTCGTATATCCGGCGTTCCGTGCCGTCCGCGCCGCGATAGACCGTGATGTCATGGGCGTCGGCTCTGCCCAGCTCGAACCCCGCGGTCCATGCCACGTCGCGGTCGCCGATGGCGAATCCGGAACCCTCCAGTGCCAGACTGGCTCCCACCCCCTCGCCGCCGAAGTCGTTCTCCAGCACCAGGCTGCTCTCCTCGATGGCACGCGAATGCTCCGGGGCGTCGGAGAACGGGTCCGCAAGGTCGTAGCGTCCCTCCCGGATGGCCGTCGCTATCGTCGCTTCATGGACGAAGGTGTTGCCCTCCTGGAAAGCGTCCTGCCGGTAGGCTTCGAGGCGCACATCGTAGCCGAGGCTCTCCGTGATCCGACCCTCCATGCCCACGGAGATGTCGTATTCCTCGGAGTCCGTCAGCCAGTCCCGGTTGCCGTGGCGGACGAAGCGGTGCGCCACGACGAACCGGTCATTGTCGTCCGCCGTGAAGGCCGAGCCGGCTGCCTCGTTGATGGCGTCCAGCAAATCGCCGTTCGGCGTGAAGCCGAACGCGCCCACCGACGGCGCGTAGCGGAAAGCCGTATCGGCGCGAGTAAAATTGGCGTCCAGGTGGAGGTTCGCCTCTTCGGTGAGCGGGTGCTCCAGGTTCAGGATCGCGCTCTTCTGCTCATAGCTGGTGCTGTTCCACATGATGGCGCCGTACGCGAAACCGCAGCCCTTGTCGCCAGACAGGATGCCGGACGGATTGATGAGCGGGCCGGTATAACCTCTCGCCGGGTCGCAGTCGCCCAGTGCGATGGACCTCAGGCCGGTCGGTACGCCGGTTTCATCCCGCTGGACGATCCAGACGGTGTTGCCGCCGAAGCTGACGTTCTTCGTGTCCTTGAACGAGCCGCCCTCCCGCCAGACGGAGCGGCTGTACTCCCGGCTTCGCGCGGGGATTTCCCGACGTTCGAGGATGTCCACACCGAGCGTCATGCGGCCTTTGCCCACCGCCCCGCCCCAGAAGGCGCTCCCCTGCCAGCCGTCGCCGCCGTCCTTGCCCGGCATCCGTGCGAGCGCTCGCGTCTCGACGCCGTCCAGATCCTTCCGCAGCACGACGTTGACCGCGCCGCGCACGGCGCTGCCGCCCAGGGTGCCCAGGCTGTCGCCGCTCAGAAGCTCGATGCGCTCGATGGCCGAGAGCGGCAAGGCATCCAGATCGCTGGAGGTGGAGGAGTAGGGCCTGCCGTTGACCAGCACGAGCAAAGCCTGCCCACCGGTGAGGAAGTAACGGGCGATGCCTGTATCCAGGTATTCATCGAGCGTTTGGGCGCCGGAACGCTCGATGGCGTCTCGCCCCAATGTGGCGATGACGCGTGGCTCGGGCGCGAGGGGGCCGGCATGGGCTCCACCAGCCGCCAGAACGGCGAATACAGCAACCGAAGCCAAAAGGGTCTTCATTGGGACTTCCCTCCGTTCGAACCAACGCGTGATGTCCTGGACGACGATGTCCCGAAACGGGCCGACCGTGTGCCTCGCCGAAACCAACCGAGCACGACGAGGATTTCCTAGAGGAAGGGTTGCAGGTTGGCGGGTATCTCCACATCGCCGCTGACCGATTCCCTGACCTCGTCCGCCAGCAGGTCCAGCCGGTCGCTTGCCGGCAGCGTCCGTTCCACGATCACCCACTTCCTTCCCTTGACCGTACAGCCGCCGCTGCGCACCCGGTAGCCCAGGTCGCGCGACAGCTTCTCGCAGCGCACCTCGATCCCGCACTGTTCCGCGAAACCTCGTAGTTCCTGGAACAGACGCTCCTGAAAGTTGTTTTTGGCCGAGGTCTTCCTTGCCATATCGGCAATATTACCATCCTTCGAAACGATTTGTCATGCAGCCGCGCCCCTGAGGTCCTTGAATGGTTGAAAAACCCCGATGTGCTGCTATCGTCGGGTCAAGCGCCTCAAACGGAGTCTGTTTCTCCTTCACATCGCTGGAGTCGATCCATGAAGTTTCTCGCGGCAGCGATCCAGATGCTGGCCACCTCCGACAAGGAGGCCAATTTGCGGGAAGCCGAAGGCTGGATTCGGCGCGCCCACGCCGAGGGAGCTCGACTCGTGGTCCTGCCGGAGGTGTTCAACTGGCGCGGGCGCGGCAGGGACACCGCGGCCAACGCCGAGCCGGTGCCCGGCCCGACGACGGAACGGATGGGCGAACTGGCGGCCGAGTGCGGCCTTCACCTGTTGGCCGGCTCGATGCTGGAGGCCGCGGGCGCGGACGGGCGCGCCTACAACACCAGCGTGCTCATAAGCCCGGACGCGAAGATCATCGCCAGGTATCGGAAGATCCACCTCTTCGACGTCGACATCGAAGGCGAAGCGCCCATCCGCGAGTCCGAGTTTCGCCGCCCGGGCGAGGATGTGGTGGTGGCGGACACCCCCATGTGCCCCATGGGCCTCTCGGTCTGCTACGACCTGCGCTTTCCCGAGCTCTATCGCCGCCTCACCGCCGCCGGCGCCAGGGTCGTCTTCGTGCCGTCGGTGTTCACGGTCCCCACCGGCCGGGCGCACTGGGAACCGCTGCTGCGCGCCCGCGCCATCGAGAACCAAGTCTACATCATCGCCCCCGACCAGACCGGCTCGCACCCCGCCAGCATGGACGCCTACGGCCACTCCGTGATCGTCGACCCATGGGGCAAGATCATCGCCCAAGCCGGCACCGAGCCGGGCCTGGTCCTGGCCGAGATCGACCTCGACTACCTGGAGGATGTCCGGCGCCGGCTGCCGGCGCTCGACCACCGGAGGGGGTTCCTGACAGACCACCCGCTCCCGCTCAGGAGAGCGGGATCATGACGTGCTCCTTGTAGGCCGGGCGCTCGCACAGGCGCGCGTACCAAGTCTCGACGTTGCGCATGGAGGGGCGCTGGATGTCCATGGCGAACCAGCGGTAGGCCCAGATGCCCATGGGGATGTCGCCGATGCTGAAGGAATCGCCGGCGAGATAGTCCTGGCCCTCGAGGTAGCGCTCGACGATCCCCCACATGCCGACCGCCGCCACCACCGCCTTCTCGATGGCGGCGGCGTCGCGCTCGGCTTCGGGGGTGCGGATAAGCCCAAAGAAGATCGGCACCATGAAGGCGTTCACCGTGGACAACTGCCAGTCCATCCAGCGGTTGGCGTTGCCGCGCCCTTCGGGCGTGTCGGGCAGGAGCCTGCCCCCGTTGTACTTCTGGACCAGGTACCGGACGATGCTGTTGGACTCCCACAGGACGAAGTCGCCGTCCTGTATGGTGGGGACCACGCCGTTGGGGTTCAGGTCGAGGTAGGGACGCTCCCGGTTCTTGCCGAACGGGCCGCCGATGTCCTCGCGCTCGAAGGGGATGTCCAGTTCGCCGCAGCACCACAGGACCTTCTGCACGTTGGATGAAGTCTTTCTGCCCAGAATTTTCAGCACTTGAGGCACCTCCAAGAGAAATTCGGCCCGGCCGGGCCGCCGCCGAGGGACAAACCCGCCGGAGCACCTCGAAAATCTACTACGAAACCCGCGAAAGCGTCCACACACCCACTTGACTGCGGGAAAATCATGCTTAAATTCGCGCTCAAATCCTATCATCTCATTCTTAAAGGGAGGTTCTTATGGCGGCGAAAGTAAAGCCTTTGCACGACAGGATTATCGTCAAGAGGCTGGACGAGGAGGAGACGACGGCCGGCGGCATCATCATCCCCGACACGGCGAAGGAAAAGCCCCAGGAGGGCATGGTGGTGGCGGTGGGCTCCGGCAGGCGCGAGGACGGCAAGGTGGTGGCCCTGGACGTCAAGGAAGGCGACAAGGTCCTGTTCGGGAAGTATTCCGGCACCGAGATCCAGTTGGACGGCGACGAGCACCTCATCATGAGGGAAGACGACATCCTCGGGATCGTCGAATAAGGAGGTACGGCGAAAATGGCTGCAAAGGACGTAAAATTCAGTGAGGAGGCGAGGAGCAAGGTCCTGAAAGGGGTCAAGATCCTCGCGGACACCGTCACCTGTACCCTGGGTCCCAAGGGACGCAACGTGGTGCTGGAGAAGTCCTGGGGCGCCCCCAACGTGACCAAGGACGGCGTCACAGTCGCCAAGGAAATCGAGCTTGAGGACAAGTTCGAGAACATGGGCGCGCAGATGGTCAAGGAGGTCGCCAGCAAGACCTCGGATGTGGCCGGCGACGGCACCACCACGGCCACCGTGCTCTCCCGCGCCATCTTCAGCGAGGGACTCAAGATCGTTGCCGCCGGCCATGACCCCATGGCGGTGAAGCGCGGCATCGACAAGGCGGTGGCGAAGGTCGTGTCCGAGCTCCAGAAGCAGTCCAAGTCCACGCGCGACCGTTCCGAGATCGCCCAGGTGGGCGCCATCTCCGCCAACAACGACAAGACCATCGGCGACATCCTCGCCGACGCCATGGACAAGGTCGGCAAGGAAGGCGTCATCACGGTCGAGGAGGCCAAGGGCCTGGAGACTACCCTGGAGTTGGTGGAAGGCATGCGTTTCGACCGCGGCTACCTCTCCCCCTACTTCGTCACCGACCCCGAGCGCATGGAAGGGATCCTCGACGAACCCTACATCCTGATTCATGAGAAGAAGATCTCCAGCATGAAGGACCTGCTGCCGGTGCTGGAGAATATCGCCAAGAGCGGCAAGCCCCTGCTGATCATCGCCGAGGACGTCGAGGGCGAGGCCCTGGCGACCCTGGTGGTCAACAAGATCCGCGGCACCTTCAAGTGCATCGCCGTCAAGGCCCCGGGCTTCGGCGACCGCCGTAAAGCCATGCTTGAGGACCTCGCGATCCTCACCAACGGCCGGATGATCGCCGAGGAGCTGGGTATCAAGCTCGAGAACGTGACCTTGAACGACCTCGGCACCTGCAAGAAGATCATCGTCGACAAGGAAAACACGACGGTTGTGGAAGGCGCTGGCGAGAAGGCCGACATCGAGGGCCGCATCAAGCAGATCCGGGCGCAGATCGAGGAGACCACCTCCGACTACGACCGCGAGAAGCTGCAGGAGCGGCTGGCCAAGCTGGCCGGCGGCGTCGCCGTGGTCCAGGTGGGAGCCGCCACCGAGATCGAGATGAAGGAGAAGAAGGCCCGCGTCGAGGACGCGCTGCACTCCACCCGCGCCGCGGTCGAGGAGGGCATCGTGCCGGGCGGCGGCGTCGCGCTGATCCGCGCCGCGGTCGCGCTCAAGGACCTCGAGGTGGACGAAAACGAGTCCTTCGGCGTCCGTATCATTCAGCGCGCGGCCGACGAGCCTGCTCGCTGGATCGCCAGCAACGCTGGCGCCGACGCCTCCGTGGTGGTGGATGCCATCAAGAAGGGCAAAGGGGCCTACGGCTACAACGCCGCCACCGGCGAGTTCGAGGACCTCATCAAGGCCGGGATCCTGGATCCCACCAAGGTGGTCCGCTCCGCGCTGCAGAACGCCGCGTCCGTGGCCGGCCTGCTCATCACCACCGAGGCCATGATCACCGACAAGCCGGAGAAGAAGCAGTCCGCTGCCCCGGCCATGCCGGAAGACTACTAGAAGGCAACGGCCCGAAGGCGGGCCGGGACCGACAAAAGGGGGAGGACCCAGTCCTTCCCCCTTTTTTTTGCCTCACTAGACTGACAAGTCCATAATGCCTTCGCTGGTCTCGCAGGTGCCCCAACTCTCCCTATATTTGTTTGTGTCAGTTCGTTAGACTTATGTGAGCCAGTGGCGCATGGCATTGGCGTCAGGGTCGCCATCGTACACGGAATGCCGCAGGTGATGACAATGGAGTTGGAAGGATATGGCCAGTCAATCATCCACCTTGCGTGGTTCCGCGACGACGATACCTACCATTTGGTGTTTGGGATGGTCGAATTGCGTCCCGCCGAACTTCCGCATGACTCGGGTTGTTCGACAAAGGCCCTTCGGTCCGGGAGTAAGGGCCGCGCGTACGTCTACTACCAGCGCTTCGCGTCCTCGGTGGGCGATGCCATTGCGTGGTACACGAACACGATGCGGGATGTTCTCACGTTCCCTGACGAACAAGAGCCCGTCCAACAGAAAAGGCTTCACGGCGGTCCTTTCGTTCAGGAGCCACCGTGGCCCCATCTCGTCACATCGAACGAGTTGGTTTTCGCGCCCGACTGGATGCATGGTTCGCGGGCGCATTTCCTGTTCCCGAAAAACGTTCTTCCCGCCAAGATCGAACACACTGTCGAGGGCGACAAGATCCGTGAAAAGTTGACAGAATGGCTCAATTTTGACGTTGTCCATACGTACCGTGAGTACCTGGGAGCGATCTGCCTAGTTGCCCCAAACCCTGTGTTTCGAGCCGTCGAAAAATCCCACCTCGAAAACGCCCGCTCAAACGCGGCTAAATCCATTGCATACAAGATCGTCGCTCGCCACGGTCACAGTGTTGACGGTTTGCGATTGGAAGTCGTCAACGAACGCCCACGGGGACGCATGGTGCCGATGGTCCATGAATTCGGGAAGGATCCGATCGTCGTCTTTGACTCACCGGCCGAAGTGTACAGTGAGGGCGAGTCGATCGCGCACCCCGACCACGGGTTGTTCAGTTGGCACGAACCTCTTCCGGTATTGAGGACCGTGCATGTCGGGATGGAACTACCCCGTCGACAGAAGGAGGTGTTCGTTCCGGCCGGTGGCCGCAAGCGTCCCGGTTACAACTACCGGGTGGAGGAGGTCGACGACGCGGGGGAGGTGGTTATAGGCGAACCGCTGACAGACCAGGACATAGTTTCTCGCCTCACGGCTACCGAGGCACGCAGAGCACGTCAACAGGCGGCGCGGGAACACGACCAGCGGTGGTTCCACCAAGCACCCGCTGACGCGGCACATTATTTGCGTGGGTTAATCGGTCGTGCGCATGACCAGGTTGTCATCGTCGATCCGTATTTCGACGCCCGCGGACTACTGGAGTTCGGCCACGCGAAGCGGCGGCCGGCCGTGAGTCTGCATATTTTGACGTCGGCCCGTGGCCTGAGAGAAGGGATCGACGATTCGGCGGACAAGGATCGGGGGTCGCAACTCCAGCGAGCCCTGGAAGAAACCTTCGATACACCATCGATAAGACCGGAGGTTCGTATACTTCGTGGCAAGACACCTGACGTGCATGACCGCTTCCTGGTCGTCGACAGAAACGTCTGGCTCTCGGGGAATTCTCTGAGCACTCTTGGCGAGCGTGCGGCAATGATCGTGCGACTACCCGATCCGGAGCCAGTCATCGAACGACTCGAAGCGTTCTGGCGTAGGGCGCCGAGCTTGGCAGACTGGTTGTCAAACCGGCGCAACACAACGGCGGGAGATTGAGGCCATGTATGGGCTGGCCACCCCGCATGCAGCGAATGCCTTTCACCCATGAGTCGGCTGCGGCCCGAAAAAACCGAGGACTTGAGAGAGGCATGGGCGCATCGGCGTTCGGCCGAGTTGGGGGTCGCACGGATCTTGTGGCCCTCGATAGAATACGGGCAAGGGATCGACAATCGCGATCGACCTCGATTCCCTGATCGGAATCAGGTCGTTCAGCGATATAACAAGGGAACTGCCCGCAAAGACTTGGCACTCACGACATTTCAAGCGGCCGTCGGCCAATCATTGGATCACGTCCTGGTCCTGGACCCTCATTTCGACGAATTGGGCGTTAACGCCTTGGCGTTCCCACTCGCATCGAGCCATGCCGGGGATATCCGTTTGCTTACCGGTGGCAGCGCAACGGGAGAACGGGGCATGGCCGAACTCAAGGACACACTTACCCAATTCCGCAACATGAACCGGTCCGGGTCCGACTTGGCAGAGGTGCGCTGGAGCAGTACACTGGATCGGCATCGGTTCCCGTTCTTGCACGACCGGTTTGCCATCGTGGACGGGGCGCTATGGCACTTCGGCGCGACAGTTGGCGGCGGACATCCCGGAGTGACGGCAGCAAGCGGACCCTGGTCTGAAGCCGAGACTCGTGCACGGCATTTCTTTGAAGAATGCTGGAGCGCTTGCAATGCGTGATCCATTGTTCGAGCACGACGACCCTTCTCTTGCAGCCACACAAAGGGCGGCTGCCACAGCTCGCGCTGAGGCGCGACAGTTGCTTGACGCTGAAGACCTCGTCGTGGGGCTGGCGGAGTGGTGCAGGCAAACACTGTTCGGCACGGACATTCTCGACCCTGGGCCTGACGGTTCCAATCTGTCCGATCTCTTGGCACTTCCCGGGTCCACGTCGCTGACCTTTGAATTCGTTCGCAATGTGAAGAAACGGCAATCTTTGCAAACTGGCTTCACGGCGCTACTTGAGAACCGCGAGGACCCTCGGAAACACGTCGCCGCGTGGTTGTTCGGAACAGGTCTGGCCAACGCGATCACAAAAGAATTCGTGGTAGCGGACGGTTCAGCGGGACGTGTGCTATCCGGCGTCTGGGATTTGGTCAGTTCCAACGCCCTGATGAGCGTGGCATTCGGTGAGGCGATACCGGAACTGTTGCGCCGGTCACCATTGGCTTTCCAAGCCCTCCTGCGGGACCTAAATGCTCGATTCGAAGACATCAATAGAGATCCTGGGCTCGGAACGTACTCAGGTGAACGTGAAGCGTTCAACGCTCTCGTAGGGACACTCCGGTCGGAGAAGTCTCTTCTGAAGAATTGGTTGGCACGAGACCCATGGTTTCCCGTCCATTACAATCTCTTGAACCTGGTGCCGTTGATCCTGCCGGTGGACAGAGTCCGCGTCCTCGAACTCGTCGACGCCTTTGACTTCCCGCATCCCATACGGCAGATCCTGCAGCACCACACGTTCCTGCACGACCGCGACGAGATCGCCGCCGCCCTCGGGGCAGCACCGATCTGCAGAGATGACGAGTGCTCCTGGAACCATCGTCTGACAGTCCTACTGATTCTGGAGGCTGCCGAACGTCACTGCCACGATCGTTGGCAGATCGTGCGCAGGCAGGACGACCTGGACGGGGCTCTCTTGGCGACCATGGAAAAAGCAACTGCAGTTCTTTCGTCGTGGGTTGAAGGGCTCGCCCAAATAGTCATGGAGCGCCGCGATGGTGATTTTCTTGGCTCACAATGGCTGCTGCTGAAGGCTTCCGATGAGCGCACGCACCGTCCGCATGGCGCCACAGCAGGAGAGCCGCACCAAGACTACCTGCGTCAGGACGATCTGATCGAATGGATCGCGGTCGGCCTTTCCAGGGCCGGATTATCCGGAAAACATCTTGCTGCCCAGAGTGACTTTCCGGACAGATCGAGCACCCGCAAGTTTTCTCCGTTGCCGCCGGAGCCAGCCGATGGACGGCAACCCTCTGTCCACCTTGACGGCCTGTCGATGATGACGGTCTTGGATCACATGATCAACGAGGGTTGCGACGTTGATCCTGGCAAGAACATTACTCTGCTGGACGCGTTGTTGGGGACTCGTGATCCAGCCTTCGATAGGGAAGCCGCTCTCGATCCGACGGCCGGTGGGCTGCCGGCGAATAGCTGTGGACTCCTGTTCGCGAGAGCGAAGGAACCCACTCTACGGTGGCGAAAATCCTGGGAGTTGCTCACCGAGCAAAGGCGGCGGGTCCAGCACTGGCGCGAAACGCAGGACAGTGATGCGCTGGCGCCTTCCTTGTTTCTTCTCGCTGCCGGAACGTCGGGTGTTGACTGGCTGACCAACCATAACCGTCGCGATAAGGCAGGAGAACTGTGGCGCGAAGTATTCGAAGGTGCACGGGAGTGTTGGTTGACAATTTCCTTGGCCCATCTCGTGGAACGGATCGAGACGCACATCGGTCGCCTGTTCGCAAGGCATCCTGCGGTTTTCGGCGAGTCAGAAGGACAAGGGGAATCTGAGTCGGCAACCGTTGTCGACGACTATGGGGAAGTCCTGGCGCGGGATCTCGGGTATCTGGGTGGAAACGACCGCATGCTGGCCATCTGCTGCTTGAACGCTTTTCGAAACGGGGCAAGGCCAACGACGATGGACAAGGTTCTGAAGGACAATTCAGGTCAGGTTGACGCCTTGCTCAGGCAGTTTGAACGATGGCAGGAATACGAGCGACCCGTTCGAAGAAGGAGCGACATCCTAGAAGAGTTGGCTGGACTGCGAACCGAGATTGACCGTTTGGGAGAGTCTTGAGAGTCTTGATGGCCGGGTCGACGATTGATGCGCAACTCCGCGTCGCACGCGTGTCGCCGCCGAGCCACCGTGCTGCGTCTCACTCTCCGAGTACCGCGAACATGACGGCGGTGTCCGGATCTCGCCCGAACCAGGTGCGGAAGGACGCGGCGCCCTGGTGCACGAGCATGCCGATGCCCTCCACCGTCCGGCATCCCATGTGTCGGGCCTCCCGGAGGAGCACGGTCTCCCGGGGCTGGTAGACGATGTCGTAGACGGCGTGGCGCGGTTCCAGGAGGGCGGGGTCGATGGGACAACCTCGAACGTCCGGGGCCATGCCCACCGATGTGCAGTTGATGATGAGGTCGGCTTCTCCACCGAAGGCGGCGAAATCGGTCAGCGGGCCTGAGCGCACCGCCGTGCCTGCCGCGCTGGCCGCCGCAACGTCTTGCGCCAGCGCGCCGGCTTTTCCGGCGTCCCGGCCCAGCAGGGTGAGTTCCGGCAACCGGAAGGTCTCGTCGACCCCGCCGGTTCCCGCGCAGGTGCCCCGGGCCAGCACGAAGGCGAGCGCCCGAGCCGCGCCGCCATTGCCGAGGATCACGACGCGCCTGCCGTCCAGTTCAAGACCGGCTTCGCGGAGGTTCAGCACGGCGCCCGGGGCGTCGGTAGTGGTCCCCATCAGCCGGTCGCCTTCCCAGTAGAGGGTGTTGACGCTCCCGGTGAAGCGGGACTCCTCGCTCAGGCCGTCGAGGTGAGGGATGACCGCCTGCTTGTGCGGGATGGTCAGGTTGGCCCCGAGAAACCCGAGGCCGCGCAGGCCGGCGATGACGTCGCCCAGGGCCTCGGGCCGACACGGGAAGGGGACGTAGCACGCGTTCAGGCCGGCGGCTTGTATGGCCGCGTTGTGCATCACCGGCGATTTGGAGTGCTCCACCGGCCAGCCCAGCACGCCCAGCAGTTTCGTGGTGCCGTCGATCATGACTCGGGTTCGATGGTTACCGCCACGCCTTCCGTCGCCGGAGCCGATCCATGGCGAAATACCGTGCGATCATTCCGTGGCTGCATGAACCGCATGGCCCTCAGCGGTTTCGTCGGCCGGCAGCGCGAACAGCATCCGAGCGTTGCGGCTAACGGCGTCCGCGATCTCGTCCACGCCGACCCCCCGCACCTGGGCCAGGGTCTCGGCCACAAAGCGGACGTAGGCGGGCTCGTTCCTGCGCCCGCGCCGGGGAACCGGCGCCAGGAAAGGCGCGTCGGTCTCGATGAGCAGCCGGTCCGTGGGGACCTGACGCGCGACGTCCCGTAGCCCGTCGGCGTTCTTGAAGGTGACGATGCCCGAGAACGACAAATAGAAGCCGAGGTCGAGGAACGTGCGCGCGGCCGCGGCGTCGCTGGTGAAGCAGTGGATCACCCCGTGAAGTGCCCCGCCGCCCCGGCCCCGAATCGTCTCCGCTACCTCGCGATCCGATTCCCGGTTGTGCACCACGATGGGCAGCCCGGTCTCCACGGCAAGGGCCGCGAAACGCTCGAACATGTCGCGCTGTACCTGCCGGGGCGAGTGGTCGTAGTGGAAGTCGAGGCCGGTCTCGCCGATGGCGACGACCTTGGGATGCCGTGACAGGTCCCGCAAGCGCGCCATGTCTTCCGCGGCCACGTCCTTGGCGTCGTGCGGGTGCATGCCCACGGTGGCATAGAGACCCGCGTGCTTTTCGGCCAAGCGCACCGCCTTGTCGTTGGTGGAGAGGTCGCCGGCGCCGCCAACCACGATCAGGGTGTCGACGCCCGCCTCCGCGGCACGCTCCAGCACCGCGTCCCGGTCCTCGTCGAACTCCTCGGTCTGGATGTGGCAGTGGGTGTCGATCACTCTCCGTCGTCCTCCGTTTCCTCGATCCTCGGAAACAGTATCCGCGGCGCCTGCACCGCGTGCCCCTCGGGGAACGAGCCGCCCCACTCGGTGCGGAGGCCGTCGGTGGCGGGTAACCCCAGGAGTTCCCGTACCGCCGCGCCGGTCTCGGGCAGGAACGGGCTCAGCAACTCGCCGGTGAGGCGCACGCTCTCCAGTACGTTGTGCAGGATCTCGCCCACGCGCGGCTTCTGGTCGGGGTCCTTGACCAGGGTGAAGGGCGCGGTCTGCACGATGTACTGGTTGGTGCGGTCCAGGGCGGCGAAGATCGATTCCAGTGCCCGGTGGAAAGCCATGTCCTCCATGTACCGGTCTACGCTCTCGGCCGCTTCCTGGAAGGCCTCCTTGAGCTCCCGGTCCTCGGCACGTTCGCCGTCGCCCATGGGCTGGACCACCCCGCCGAAGTAGCGTTTCTGCATGGCGAGAACGCGGCTCACCAGGTTGCCGAAGTTGTTGGCGAGATCGGCGTTGACCCGGTTGATGAACGCGTCCATCGAGAAGGCGGCGTCCTGGCCGAACACCATCTCCCGCAGCAGGTAGTAGCGGAACGCGTCCATGCCGTAGCGCTCCTTCATGTCGAGCGGGCGGATGACGTTGCCCAGACTCTTGGACATCTTGCCCTTGTCCATGATCCAGTAGCCGTGCACGTTGAGCCGGTGGTAGAGCGGCAGGCCCGCGGCCATGAGCATGGTGGGCCAGTAGATGGCGTGAGGCTTGAGGATGTCCTTGGCGATGATGTGGTTGCAGCAGGGCCAGTAGGCGTCGAAGGACCCCGCGCCCTTGTGTTCCAGCGCGCTCACGTAGTTGATGAGCGCGTCGAACCACACGTAGGTGACGTAGTCCTGGTCGAAGGGCAACGGGATGCCCCATTGCAGCCGGCTCTTGGGCCGGGAGATGCACAGGTCTTCCAGGGGCTCGCGCAAGAGCGACAGCACCTCCGCGCGGTAGCTCGACGGCGTCACGAAATCGGGGTCCTTCTCGAGCTGATCGAGCAGCCGGTCCTGGTACTTGCCCATGCGGAAGAAGTAGTTCTTCTCCTCGATGAAGGCGGCCTCGGTCTGGTGGTCCGGACACTTGCCGTCCTGCAACTCCTTCTCGGTGTAGAAACGCTCGCAGCCGTAGCAGTAGTACCCGCCGTACTCCCCGAAGTAGATGTCGCCGGCGTCGTAGATGTGCTGGAGGATCCGGCTCACCGTGGCCTTGTGGTAGTCGTCGGTGGTGCGGATGAAGTAGTCGTAGGCGATTCCGCAGGTGTCCCAGGTGGAGCGGAACAGCCCGCTGATCCGGTCCGCGTAGGCCTTGGGGTCGATGTCGTCCGCGGCCGCCGCCTGGGCGATCTTGTCGCCGTGTTCGTCGGTGCCGGTGAGGAAGAACACGTCCCGGCCGCGCATCCGGTGGTAGCGCTTCAGCGTGTCCGCGATAATGGTCGTGTACGTGTGCCCGAGGTGCGGCTGGGCGTTCACATAGTAGATCGGCGTGGTGAAGTATATCCGGTCCATGGTGGTGGTGCGGTCCCCTCGGTCTGATGTCTGCGCGTCAGCGGTAGCCTATGTCAGCGGTAGCCTATTCTTGGCTCAAGATACCGGGAATGAAGCCCTCCAGCACCATGCGCCGGTTGAAGTTCCGGTTAATCGACCGGGTCGCGTTGTCGATCTCGGCCATGGCGGCGGTGGAGTCCTGCACGCGCCGGGCGCCGGCGGCCCTCTGGAGCGGCTCCAGCAGGTCCCGGTTGCACACGGTGGCGGCCGAGCCCGTGACCTGCAGCACCATGATGTCCCGCAGCCACCCCCGCACCCAGTCCAGGAAACGCAGGGCCTGCTCCCGGTCCTTGCCCATCTCCTCGGCCAGCTCCGAGATGCCGCGCGCGTCGTCCGGTGAGAGGCCCGCCAGCCGGCGGAAGCACTCCCGGCGCTGTTCCAGGAGCGCCTCGTCCTCTCCCGCCAGCGCCTTGCCGAGGCTCCCGTAGCTGAGACTGGCCAGCAACATCGCCCGGTCCTCGGAAAGCCCCTCGCGCCGCGCCACGATGGCCGCCACCTGCTCCACCGTCAGGGGAAAGAAGGGCAGCCGCAGGCAGCGCGACAGCACCGTGGGCAGCACGCCGCCGGTGCTCTCGGCGATGAGGATCAGCAGCGAATGGTCCGGCGGCTCCTCCAGCGTCTTGAGCAGCGCGTTCTGGGCGTGCAGGTTCATGAGCGTCAACGGGTCGATGACGGCGACCTTCTTCTTGCCGTTGAAGCGGTGCAGCGCCAACTGTTGCTGCAGCTCCCGCACCTGCTCGATGGTGATGTCGCGCTTGCCCTTGCGCGGCGCCAGCCAGTGCACGTCCGGGTGGTTGTCGTGCTCGACGGCCCGGCAGGCCGAGCAGTCCCCGCAGGCATCGCCGGTGCCGGCGGAACACTGAACCGCCGCCGTCAGGGCCGTGGCGACGGTGCGCTTCCCCGTCCCTTCCGGGCCGACGAACAGGTAGGCATGGTGCAGCCGGTCCCGTTCGACGGCGCGCCGCAGCAACGCGATCTGCCCTTCGTGGCCGATGATATCATGGAAGCCAAGCAGCATTATCCGAACATCACCACGGGAGCGCCGTCACTGGACTCGATGGTCCACACGCCAACGTCCTGCGCCAAATTGATCACACCGTCCGCGGAGGTTACCCGCTGGCCGCCGCGTACCCGTCAAGCCATTCCGCTACGATGCGCCGCACCTGTTCCTGGGTTGTCTCGACCGGGCCTTCCGAATGCACAACCCGATAGCGCTCCGGATCCGCCTCGGCCAGCTTGAGGAACCCGTCGCGTACCCGGCGCTGGAAGGCGGTGCCCTCGGCCTCGAACCGGTCTTCGCGCGCCGCCCGCGGGTCCGCCCGCTCGGCCGCCCGTGCCAGCGCCACCTCCACGGGGCAGTCCAGCACGATCGTCAGCTCGGGCATCGTCCCGCCCGTCGCCTCGTGGTTCAACCGCCGCAGCAGGTCCAGGTCCATGCCCCGCCCGTAACCCTGGTAGGCCAGGGTGGAATCGGTGAAACGGTCGGACACCACCAGCTTGCCCTGTTCCAGGGCGGGCCGGACCACCTCCCGGACGTGCTGCGCCCGGTCGGCCAGTATCATGAACAGCTCGGCCTCCCGGGAAAGCAGCCGCGGGCCGCGCTCCAGCAGGAGCCTGCGCAACTCCTTGCCCAGCGGCGTGTCGCCCGGCTCCCGGGTCATCAGCCGCGGTACTTGCCGCGCGCCCAGATACTCGTCGAGCAGCCGGATTTGACGGCTTTTCCCCGATCCGTCGCCGCCCTCGATGGTCAAAAAACGCAGCATTCCATGGTCGGGGGAGCACCCCCGTATGAGAAGAATATTACACGAGAACGGGACGGCTGCCCAACGGCGGCCAAGGGAGATCTCTTCGAGAGAGCGGCAAATCAGGCCGTGTCACAGACTCCGGTCGGATGAGAACCGGCATCAACGCCCGGAGTCGTCATTCCCGCGAGACAGGCTGTGTCAAGACCCGTGAGGCAAGGACCCTACGGAACGTCATTCCCGCGGAAGCGGGAATCCAGGCGGGGAAACACGCCCGTTTGGCCCCTCCCAACCCATGGATTCCCGCCCCCGATCGGGGTCGAGGGCAAGCTTTCGCGGGAATGACGGTATGGGATGTCGTTGCCATTTCTCGTTCGAATGGAGTTTTGACACACCCTGGGAAGCGGGAATCCAGGGACCGAGAGGGGATCAGGTCAGTCGCGGACCGATTCCGTGTAGCGCCGCAGCACGTACAGGCCGTCCGGCGTGAAGGGCTGGATCGCCGCGGCCTCGAAGACCGCGTCCACGGGCATGAACGAGCCGCTCTCTACTTCTTCCTCCTGGAGGGTCACCGGTCCGTCGTAGACGCAACGGTAGGCCGCGCCCCAGACACGGCTGTGGTCGTCGGCATGGTAGAACTCGAACAGGCTCTCCAGCGGGACGTCACGGATGCCCATTTCTTCCTCGAGCTCGCGCTTCGCCCCATCGAGGTAGCTCTCGCCCGCCAGCACCACGCCGCCGGCCGCGGGATCGTAGTATCCAGGGAACACGTCCTTGGTCAGGGTGCGTTTCTGCACATAGACTTCGCCGGCTGAGTTGAAGACCAGGATGTAGGTACTCCGGTGCGGCAGCCGCCGCGCGCGCATCTCCCGCCGCGGCGCGGACCCCACGACACGGTTGTCCTCGTCCACGATGGCTATGATTTCATCGCCCGGATCCACAGGACGGGACGGTAGCGGGCGGTGTTTGGCCTTGTCAACCGGAGCCCTGGAACATCGTTTCCGCGCAGCGAGCTGTGTCAAGACTCATGAGGCAGAGCTCCCTCGAATCGTCATTCCCGAGAAACATCTGTGTCAAGACTCATGAGGCACCTACGTAATGGAACGTCATTCCCGCGGAAGCGGGAATCCAGGGGTGGTGAGGTGGGGAAACGCCGCCGTAGTGCCCCTCCACTGCCCCTGGATTCCCGCTTCCGCGGGAATGACGTGTGCCGTCTCCTGGCCGACCGGAGCATTGACGCAGCCGCTTTCACGGGAATGACCTTCCGGAGGGCCGTGCCGTCTCCTGGCCGACCGGAGCATTGACGCAGTCGCTTTCACGGGAATGACGATTCAGGCGTTGGCGCCATCAGAACGCCGTCAGCACCACGCCGCCCGCGCAGATCATCAGCGCGCCGATGACCGCCTTGGAGGTGACCCGTTCGTGGTCCCTCAGCAGCAGGTGGGTGAAGGCCACCGAGAACAGCGGCGTGGTGGCGATCAGGGGGTCCACCAGCACGACGTCGCCGCGGCTCAGGGCCAGCATGTAGGACGTGATGCCGCAGCTCGTCACCATGCCCGAAAGGCCGAACCACATCACCGCCCCGCGGTTGAAGTTCAGGTCGCGGTAGCCCCGCGCGGCTACCAGGTAGACCAACAGGCCGCTGACACTCCCCATGATCGTCAGACTGACCGCCAGCGGCACCGATGTGATCATCGAATAGCCGAACTTGCGAATGGGACTGGCGATGCCTCCCAGGATCGACGCGCCGATGGCGAGAAGGAGGTCGCGCTTGCGGAAGGCCGTGAGCGCCTTGGCGTCGCGCATCCCCAGAATCGTCGCACCCAGGATGATCAGCATGGTGCCGCCGAGCAGCGTCAGGGTCCATTGCTCGCCCAGCCACGCCACCGCCACCACGCCCGCGAACAGCGGCGAGGTGTTCCTGAGCGGCGAGGCGCGGGCCACGCCGACCCGGGAGATGGCCGCGTAGAACAGGAACTGGGTGGTGAGCGGCGCCACCGCCCCGGCGAACATGAACCAGCCCACCGCGGGCACCGACGCCTGCGACCATTCGGCCAAGGGACCCATGACCGCCAGCAGCACCGTGCCCATGGTGATGATGTTGAAGGTGATGGCGGTGGTGGTGGAGCCCGTGCGCATGCCGTAGCGCACCAGGATATGGGCGGAGCCGAAGAAGAACGCGGCTGCCAGGGCGGTCAATGTTGCCATGTGCAAGCGGGACGGGCGGACCGTGAAGGCATCATGTCAGCGGCCCGTCGCGTATGAATCGCCGGCAAGAAATCAGCGGACCGCGTGACAGGCCAGCAGACGGCACACTATACAATACCCGGCTTACATAGGCTAATCTGTCCCGGAAGGTGCCGGACTCGATCCGGAAACGCCGCGCACGCCGCGAGCGACCCTCGACGAAGGAGAACGACGACATGACCTACGACGACCGCAGCGTGAAACCCATGAGCTCCAGCCTCCTGCGGGCGCAGATCGGTACCAAGCTCCTGGCCGGCCTCTACGACTCGGTGCCGACCATGATGACCAGCGCCATCCGGCTCTACGTGGATCTGCCCGGCTCCGCCGCCACGGCGGGTCCGCCCTTCGCCTTCAACATCGCCATCAGCCCGGCGTGGTGCAGCGGCATCCAGGGGGCGCGCCTGGTGGGGCGGCGCAAGATCGACATCGCCTGGCTCAACCCCTCGGTGATCCCGGCCATGGCGTATCACGGACGCGGCCCCTTCCGGAAACCGCTGCCCCTGCGCGCGCTGGCGGTGTTCCCCTCCTACGATCGCCTGGTGATCGCGGTGGCGCCCAAGTGGGGCATCCGCTCCATGGACGATCTGAAGCGGAAGCGTCCCGCGCTCACGGTATCGGTGGCCACCAACGACTGCGTCGATTTCGCCATCGGCGCGCTGCTGCGCGCCCACGGCATGAGCCTCAAGACCTTCGAGGAGTGGGGCGGCGTGGTGGAGCCGGTGGTGCGGCCCAGCAACCCGCGGCGCCTGGAGGGAATCGCGTCCGGCGAGGTCGACGCGGTCATCGACGAGGGCCTGACATCGTGGGCAAGCACCGCGGTGGAGCACGAGATGGCCTTCCTGCACCTCTCGCCCAAGGGCATGGCGCGGCTCGACCGCTACGGTTTCACCCACGCGCCCCTGAGCGGCCCACTGTTCGACGGCAAGGTACCCGAGCCCGTCACCGCCGTGGACTTCAGCGGCTGGCCCATCGTCACTCACGCCGACATGCCGGACGAACTCGCCTACCAGGTGGTCGGCGCCATCGAGCGCATGCGCGAAGACATCGGTTACGACACCCCCGGCGTGCCCCCGATGCCCCGGTTCTGCAGCGATACTCCCGACGGCCCGCTGGACCTGCCGCTGCACCCCGGGGCGGAGCGCTACTACCGGGAACAGGGTTACCTCTGAGACGGGAAAGCGCGTCTCTGGCGGTGCGGCCGCCTACGCCGAGCAGATGACGTTGATCACCGCCTGGCGCTTCTCCACTTCCACCGCCTTGAGGCCGCGCTCCAGGGCGGGCATGAGGTCGGCGGCTTCCTCCACACGCTCGCCGTAGCCGTCGGCCACTTCCACCGCCTTCTCGTACTTGTCCACGGCGTTGAGCATGGTGATGGGCTGGTGGTCGCTCTTGGCCGCGTAGCCCTCGGGGTTGAGGCCCACGGTGGCGCGGCGCACCGCCTGCCATCGCTGGTTGTTGAAGATGACCGTGAGGTGCGGCAGCTTTTGCTCCGCCGCGACGTAATGGCTGGCGATGGGGTTGCCGAACATGTAGGAGCCGTCGCCGTGGGTGCCGATGACCAGCCGGTCCGGGGCCGCCAGCTTGGCGCCCAGCGCGACGCCGAGGCCGTGACCCAGGCCCGAGGCGGCGCCGGCGTTGAGCAGAGTCCCCGGCCGGCTGATGTCGATGTGGGTCGACGCCAGTGCCGATTCCTTCACCACGATGGTGTCGTCACCCTTGATCTGGTTGATGCAGTCGGTGATCCAGATGGGGTGGATGGGCTTGTTGTCCTTCACCTGGTCCAGGCGCTTGGCCCAGCCGTCGCGCTGCTTGCGCCACATTTCCGCCAGGGCGCTCCGGCGCCTGTCGACGCGGGCCTTGACCCGGCCTTCGTGCGCCGACATGGCCTCGTTCAGCATGGTGAGGCCGGCGTCGGTGGCGCACGCCAGGGCGATGTCGCAGGGATGGCCGCGCAGCGGCACGTAGGTGTGCAGCGGGTCCGCGCCCATGTGGATCACCTTGGCGTCGTCGCGCACCTTGTCCGTGGCCGGCAGCCACGGCACCGCCACGTCCACCACCAGGATCACGTCCGCCTGGCCCAGCAGCGGGTTCAGGTCGTAGCCCAGGTTCATGGGGTGGTCGGTGGGCAGCGACATGTAGCGGTTGCGGTACTGCACCACCGGGATGGCGTAGCGCTCGGCGAGGGCGCCCAGGGGTTCCCACACCTGCGGGTTGCGGCCCGCCCAGTTGGTGATGATCAGCGGGTTCTCGGCGTCGGCCAAGAGCGCCGCCGTCTCGTCCGTGGCCGCCGCGTTGGGATAGGGCGGCGCCGCCGCGTGCTGGCGTCCGGGCGACTCGTAGGTGAACTCGTTCAGTTGCTCCGCCAGCACTTCCCGCGGCAGGCTCAGGTACACCGGACCCGTGGGCTCGCTCTTGGCCACGGCCAGGGCGCGGTCGACGATGGTCTCGGTCTGCTTGCCGTTGCGCAGCTCGTAGTCCCACTTGGCCGCCTCCCGCACCATGGAGGCCTGGTCGAACATCTCCTGGGTCCAGTGGATGTCCAGGCTCCGGTGGCCGTCGAGGCCCTCCTCGTTGGTGGGCGTCCGGCCCGCCGTGAACAGCACGGGGATGTTGCCCCGGGCGGCGTTCAGGAACCCGTTCATGCCGTTGGCGGTGCCGACGTTGACGTGCACCATCACGGCCTGGGGCTTCCCCGTCACGAGGTAGTAACCGATGGCCATGTGCATCGCCGTGTTCTCGTGTGGGCACGTGACCGGCTCGGGAATCCGCGTCTCCAGCGACTGTGCCTTGGCCATGGCCTCCACGATGGGCGCGAAGTCCGTGCCCGCGTTGGCAAAGAAATAATCCACGCCCCGATCCGCCAGCAGCGCCAGATAGGCATCCGCCACGGTCACGTTCAACAGGGTTGTCTTGGCCATCTCGTTCCTTCCTTGTGTATCAGGTGGATACCGCCGCCAGTCCACGAATGTAGTGTTCGACGCTATTGGTATATGATTGCAGGTGTACCGGCAAGGCGATGGGCCGGGGCTGCCGATCGCATGAGGAAAGCCAACGAACGGCAGACAAGTATCCACGAGGCTCTCGCGAACCGTGAACAGGTTTAAGGAACCCGCGACGTTGAGTCGGCGCACCTCAGGATGCCCAGGCCCGCGAGCAGCAGAGTGATACCCGAGATAGCCGCGCGGGCCGTGTTCCAACGCTGCCACGGGATGGAGTAGCCCTGCCACACTTCCCGCGCGCGGGCCGGCTCCAACGGGGTTTCCACCTGGGCGAGCGCTTCGTTCATCGGGACGTGGACCGTCATGGTCAGGATCATGCCTCCAACGAGATAGAGCATACCGGCGGCGCCGAAGAGCCACGCGGCGCGGCTCTCTCCGGTCACCCATGCGATCAGCGCGGTGGCGAGCAGGACGAAGGGCGTGCCGAAGAAGGCCGGCGCAAAGACGGCGTTACGTACGCTCGCGTTCATGGCCTGCATGGCGGCGATGGCGACGTTGGGATCGGCCGCGTCGAGCCCCCACATGGTCGAACAGACCCAGGCAAAGAAGAAGCCGAAAATGGCGCCCGAAAACAACACGGACAGAACCGCCATCGGTTTCAACAGAACGCGCATCCCTGTCTCCATACTTGGTCAGTTTGCCCTATTCGGAGGCCGAATCAACCGGGGTGATGCGTGGCGGCGCTCTCGCCACGCCCTCTTGTCCAAGTCTACTTTCCGGCCGCGGGATGGTATACACGATCCACCGTTGCAGGTCGTAGCGAAAGCGGGGAAACCGGTGGCGAAGGCATCGAAGCGCGTGCTTCCGAAGGTGTTCGTAGGGACGTCCGCGATTCATGGGGACGGGCTCTTCGCGGGCGAGCGGATCCGGAAGGGCCGGCGCATCATCGAGTACAAGGGCGATAAGGTTCCCGCCGGAGAGGGCGCCACCCGGTCCAGGGGCGATGAGGAACTCACCTACATCTTCAATCTCAGCGACAAGTACGACGTGGACGGTTCGTTGAACGGCAACGAAGCGCGCTTCGCCAACCATTCCTGCGACGGCAACGCCTACGCCGACATCATCAACAACCGCATCTGGTTCATCGCGGAACGGGACATCGAGGAAGGCGAGGAGATCACCTTCGACTACCGGCTCCAGGGCGATGAGGTGTATCCGTGCGTGTGCGGCACCGGAGAGTGCCGCGGTTACACGAACGACGCCGACGACGAGGTGGTGAAGACGGCCGTGGGCGATGCGTGCCAAGAGCCTGCGCCGCAGAAGACTGGTTGAATTGTCACGCCCCCGGATCGAAGTCGAAGGACCATGGTCATGGCTCCTCCTCTTACCGAACGCGACCTGGAACAGCTCCGGGCTCGTGGCATCTCACCCGAGCAGGCCGTCGACCATCTGACAACCCTGGCCGGGGGCGTGCCGTACGTGGTGCTGGACCGTCCCTGCACGCCGGGCGACGGCATCACGGTGCTGGACGGGGCGGAGTTGGAACGGCTGGCGCGGCGTGGCGAGGAGGCCGCGCGGGCCGGGCGTTGCCTGAAGTTCGTTCCCGCGTCGGGAGCGGCGAGCCGCATGTTTCAGGCGCTGCTGGAGGCCCGGGACCGGGCCGGCGATGCGGTGACGGCCGTGGATGACCTTCGCGATGCGCCGGGATACCCGGTGCTGCGGGAGTTCATGGCCGGGCTTGAGCGCTTCGCGTTCTACCCCGAGTTGAACGCTGCCCTGGAACGGCAAGGGAAGCGCCTTCGGCCGCTGCGCCAGGCCGGACGCTTTCGCGAGATACTGGACTGCCTCCTGGAGCCCGGCGGAATGGGTTACGCCGCGCTGCCCAAGGCTCTCGTCCCCTTTCACCGCTACGCGGACGACTGCCGCACCCCCGTGGCCGAGCACCTGCTGGAGGCATGCCGGTATGTCCGGGACCGGACCGGGATGGTGCGGGTTCACTTCACGGTCTCTCCCGAACACGCGCGCGCGGTGGAGGACCATGTCGCGGCCATGTGCCGCCGCTGCGAGGACCGGGATACCTCCATCGACGTGACGCTTTCGGTTCAGCGGCCCGACACCGACACGCTGGCCGCGACCCCCGACAACCAGCCGTTCCGCGAACCGGACGGGAGCCTGTCGCTCCGGCCCGGCGGCCACGGCGCGCTGCTGGCGAACCTCAACGATCTGGCGGCCGACCTGGTGTTCATCCAGAATATCGACAACGTCGCCGTCTATGCCGGGACTGCGGTCCGCTACCGCAAGGCGCTGGCGGGCATGCTGGTGGAACTGCAGGCCCGGGTGTTCCATTACCTCGACGCCCTCCACGCCGACCCCGCGGCGTCGCTGGTGGACGAGGCGGCGCGCTTCGCCCGCGACGCGCTGGGCGTGGCCGGCCCGGACAGCCTCAAGGGCGCGCCCGCGGCGGAACGCGCCGGCTTCCTGCGCGCGGCGCTGGACCGTCCGCTCCGGGTGTGCGGCATGGTGCCGTCGGCCGGCGAGCCCGGCGGCGGCCCGTTCTGGGTCCGGGGCGCCGACGGCGCGTGCTCGCTCCAGATCGTCGAGTCGTCCCAGGTGGACATGGAAGCGCCGCGCCAAGGGGACGTCTTCGCCGCGTCCACCCACTTCAACCCGGTGGACATGGTCTGCGGCGTGCGCCGCCCCTCGGGCGCGTGCCACGACCTCATGCGCTTCAGCGATCCGCAAAGCGCGTTCATCTCCGTCAAGTCCAGCGGCGGGCGCCCGCTCAAGGCACTGGAGCACCCCGGCCTCTGGAACGGCGGCATGGCGCGCTGGAACACGGTGTTCGTCGAGCTCCCCGCGGCCAGTTTCGCGCCGGTGAAGACCGTGCTCGACCTGCTGCGGCCGCGGCACCAGCCCGTCCGTACATTGACACATTGAAATAGAGGCTGGGCGAGTCTATATTCGATTGTTTCGGGAACCCTGAGTTCGGCCATTCCAACCCGGCCCGGACTCTCGGGCCCATGGATCCCCGCGGAACGGCAAGGCAAGGTAACTCTACATGGCACTATTCGGCACGCGGTTCCGGCGGCGCAACGCCGGCGGAGAGAAGAGGAACGACATGTCCAGCGCCACCCACGAATCCGTTCTCGCGGCCCTGGGGACCGTCCAGGACCCGGAGCTGCACAAGGACATCGTCACCCTCGGCATGGTGAAGGACCTCGCGGTGGACGGCGGCAAGGTGTCGCTGACGGTGGAGCTGACCACCCCGGCGTGCCCGCTCAAGGACAAGATCCAGGGCGACGTGGAGCAGGCCCTGGCGCCCCTGGGGGTGTCGGAGGTGGCCCTGGAGTTCGGCGCCCAGGTGCGCGGCAGCAAGTCCGGCGCCGGCACCACCGACCTTTTGCCGAGTGTCAAGAACATCGTGCTGGTGGCCTCGGGCAAGGGCGGCGTGGGCAAGTCCACGGTGGCGGCCAACCTGGCGGTGGCGCTCAAGATGCACGGCGCCGCCGTAGGGCTGCTGGACGCGGACATTTACGGGCCGTCCGTGCCCATCCTCATGGGCGTCAACAAGGAACCGGACAAGGTGGAGGTGGACGGCGGCTTCAAGCTGGCGCCGCCGGTGGCCCATGGCGTTCCGGTGATGTCCATCGGCTTCTTTCTGGAGAGGGACCAGGCGGTGATCTGGCGCGGCCCCATGCTCGGCAAGGCGCTGCAGCAGCTCATGTCCGACGTGCAGTGGGGCGAGCTCGACTACCTGGTGGTGGACATGCCGCCGGGAACCGGCGACGTGCAGATCACTTTCTCGCAGCAGCTCAAGTGCAGCGGCGCGGTGCTGGTGGCGACGCCCCAGGACGTGGCCCTGGCCGACGTGGTGCGCGCCAAGTCCATGTTCGACAAGGTCCAGATCCCCATCGTCGGGATGGTGGAGAACATGAGCTACTTCGTGTGCGATGGCTGCGGCAAGCAGCACGAGATCTTTTCGCGCGGCGGCGCGCGGCGGGCCGCCGACAAGTTCGGCGTGCCGTTTCTGGGCGAGATTCCCTTGGTGCCCGCGATCCGCGAGTGGGGCGACAAGGGCACGCCGATCCTGGCGCAGGAGCCCGACTCGCCCACCAGCCAGGCGTTTCTCGAGGTGGCCGCGCGCCTGGCCGGCCAGCTCTCCATCGCGTCGGAGGCCGCCGAGCAGGCGCCGAGCTTGAGTATCGTCACGACCTGAGGGACATGGCGTTCCCCGTGGAGATCAACCACGTCAAGGCCCAGGGGGTCGTGCGCATCACCTGGGACGACGGGCACGTGGGCGAATACCCCAGGATGTACATCCGGGGTTACTGTCCCTGCGCCATGTGCCAGGGGCACGACTCGGCCGTCGAGAAGCGTTTCGTGGAAGTGCCGGACGCGGGCCTGGTGGCCATCGAGCCGGTGGGCAACTACGCCGTCTGTTTCCGCTGGAGCGACGGCCACATGACCGGCATCTACACGTTCGACTACCTGCGTTCGCTGTGCCCATGTGAGGAGTGTGTGAAGACCGAGCGCCCTGCCCCATAGAGCATTCGTGGGACAGGACACGGCAGGAGGAACCATGGTTACCAAGGAACAGGTCTATGAAGCCCTGCAGGACTGTTACGATCCCGAGATCCCGGTGAGCATCGTGGAGCTCGGCCTCGTCTACGATGTCGAGGTCGAGGACGACACCGTGGCGGTCAAGATGACCCTGACCGCACCGGGATGCGGCATGGGCGGCATGATCGCGGCCAACGCCGAGTCCCTCATCAAGGAGATCCCCGGGGTCAAGGGAGCCAGCGTCGACCTCGTGTGGGAGCCGCCCTGGGACCCCAGCCGCATCAGCGAGGAAGCCCGGCAAAAGCTCGGCATCGGATAGCCCGGACGTTACCAGCCATCCCGCATCCCGATTCCCGTCCACCATGGATCAGGGCTGGATACACGTTCGCGGCGCCAGGCAGAACAACCTCAAGCACATCGACCTCCGGATTCCTCTCGACGCGCTGACGGTGGTCACCGGCGTCAGCGGGTCGGGCAAGTCCACCGTCGCGTTCGACATCCTCTACGCGGAGGGCCAGCGCCGTTACGTCGAGAGCTTCTCGGCCTACGCGCGGCAGTTCCTCGACCGCATGGAGAAGCCCGACGTCGACGCCATCGAGAACATCCCGCCCACCATCGCCATCGACCAGACCCGGCCGGTGAAGACCTCGCGCTCCACGGTCGGCACCATGACCGAGCTGTACGACCACCTGAAGCTGCTGTTCGCCAAGATCGGCATCCTCCACTGCTCGGGCTGCGGCAAGGTCATCGCCAAGGACAGCGCTCCGTCCGTCGCGCGGCAGCTCCAGGCCCGCGGCGAGGGAGTGCGCTGGGTGCTGACCTTCCCGGTGGCCGTGCCGCCGGCCTTGCCCTGGGAGGAGGTCAAGGGAGGGCTGCTCCAGGCCGGGTTCCACCGGCTCCTGCGGGACCGCGAGCTGGTGGATCTCGAATCCCTCGAGGCCGCCCCCGGCGAGGTGGTGGACGTGGTCGGCGACCGTTTCGTGTACCGCCGGTCCACGCGCAAGCGGGTCACCGACTCGCTGGAGCAGGCATTCCAGTTCGGCAAGGGCCGGCTGGATCTGCACGACATGGAGAACGGCTGGCGCCGGGAAGGCTTCAGCAACCGCCTGCACTGCTCCGCCTGCGATCTGTCCTACGCCGAGCCGCAGCCCAACCTGTTCTCCTTCAACAGCCCGCTGGGGGCGTGCGAGACCTGCCACGGCTTCGGCCGCGCCATCGACCTCGACCTCGACCTGGTGATCCCGGACCCGTCCAAGTCCATCGCCGACGGCGCCATCAAGCCCTGGACCACCCGCGCCGCGCGCTGGGAGCTGCGGGAACTCAAGAAGTTCTGCGAGCGCCGGGGCATCTCGCTGGAGCGCCCCTTCATCGAGCTGGACGAGGAGGACCGCCGGCTCATCATCGACGGCGAGGGGAGCTGGCAGGACGGCAAGTACTACGGCATTCGCGGCTGGTTCCGGTGGCTGGAGCGGAAGAGCTACAAGATGCACGTGCGCGTGTTCCTGGCGCGCTACCGCTGCTACGTGACCTGCACCGATTGCCAGGGCACGCGCCTCAAGCCCGAGGGCCTGAACTTCCTCATCGCCGGGCGCAACATCGCGGACGTGAACCGCATGAGCGTGGCGGAGGCGCACACCTACTTCCAGGCCCTCGATCTGGACGCCACCCGCGACCAGGTCGCCAGCCTCGTGCTCCACGAGATCCGCCGCCGCCTGGACTATCTCATGGGCGTGGGGCTGGAGTACCTGACCCTGGACCGGCAGTCCCGCACCCTGTCCGGCGGCGAGCTGGAGCGGGTGGACCTCACCACCGCCATCGGCTCGTCCCTGGTGAATACGCTGTACGTGCTGGACGAACCTTCCATCGGTCTGCATCCGCGCGACAGCCACCGGCTGGTGGAGATACTTCACCGGCTGCGTGCCAACCACAACACCGTGGTGGTGGTGGAGCACGACCCGGAGATCATCAAGGAGAGCGACTACGTCATCGACCTGGGTCCGCACGCGGGCGAGCGCGGCGGCGAGGTGGTGTTCGCCGGCTCCTACGACGAGTTGCTGGCGAGCGAGACCTCCCTCACCGGCGACTACCTGACCCAGCGCAGGTCCATCCCGCTGCCGGTGCGGTACCGCCCCTTGATCCCGGGGCGCACCCTGGACATCCTCGGCGCCCGCGCCCACAACCTCAAGAACATCGACGTGAGCATCCCGCTGGGCCGTCTGGTGTGCGTCACCGGCGTGTCCGGCTCGGGCAAGTCGAGCCTGGTGGACGAGGTCATCGCCCACAACATCCGCCGCCTCAAGGCCTCGCCGCTGGCCACGCTGACGGACTGCGACGAGATCCGCGGCATCGACCGCGTCCCCGAGGTGATCCTGGTGGACCAGTCGCCGCTGGGCACCACGCCCCGGTCCAACCCGGTGACCTACATGAAGGCGTTCGATCCCATCCGGCGCCTGTTCGCCGGCGTGGACCTGTCGCGCTTCCGCGGCTACACGCCGTCCACCTTCTCGTTCAACGTGGAGGGCGGACGCTGCGAGTCGTGCCGCGGCGAGGGCTTCGAGAAGATCGAGATGCAGTTCCTCTCGGACGTGTTCGCCACCTGCTCGGAGTGCGGCGGCGCGCGCTACCGCCAGGAGGTGCTGGAGGTCAGCTACCGGGGCAAGAACATCCGCGACGTGCTCGGCCTCACCATCGCCGAGGCCATGAAGTTCTTCGGCGACCAGCCGGAGATCGTGCGCGGGCTGCGGCCGCTGGTCCGCGTGGGACTCGATTACCTGCGCCTGGGGCAGCCGGTCACCACCCTGTCGGGCGGCGAGTCCCAGCGCCTCAAGCTCGCCTCCCACATCGTCCGGGCCACCAAGACCGGCACGCTGTTCATCTTCGACGAGCCCACCACCGGCCTGCACTTCCATGACATCCGCCGGCTGCTGTCGGCCCTGCAGGAACTCATCGACCAGGGCCACTCGGTGATGGTCATCGAGCACAACCCCGAGGTCGTCAAGTGCGCCGACCACATCATCGACCTGGGACCCGAGGGTGGCGACGGCGGCGGCGAGGTCGTGGCCATCGGAACGCCGCCGGAAGTGGCCGCGGTGGAGAGCTCCCACACCGGCCGCTACCTGAAAGAGCACCTGCGCCCGTCGTCGTCCCGCTTCAGCCCGAAGCTGGCCAAGACGCAACCGCGCGCGGCGGCACGGACCGAGGGGCCGGCCCCGAACGGGCGAGCGGGCAACGGGAAGGGGCTCAACGGGAAGGCCGCGGCCCGGAAGGTCACAAGCGGGAAAGCTGCCGCCGGGAAGGCCGCCAACGGGAGAGCCGCCGACGGCCAGGGGTCCAACGAAAAGGCGATCAACGGCGCGGGGGCGATCCAGATCATCGGCGCCCGGGAGCACAACCTCAAGGGCATCGACGTGGACATTCCGCGGGACCGGCTGGTGGTGGTGACCGGCCTCAGCGGCTCGGGCAAGTCGTCGCTGGCCTTCGACATCATCTACGCCGACGGCCAGCGCCGCTACATCGACAGCCTGTCCGCCTACGCGCGCCAGTTCATGAAGATCATGGCGCGCCCCAACGTCGACGTGCTCGCGGGCATCCCGCCCACCGTGGCCATCGAGCAACGCCTGAGCCAGGGCGGGCGCAACTCCACGGTGGCCACGGTCACCGAGCTGTACCACTACCTGCGCCTGCTCTATTCCAAGGTGGGCAAGCAGCACTGCCCGCAGTGCGGCGGCTCCATCACGTCGCTCACCCGCAGCCGCATCCTCGACCGGGTGGGGCGCAAGTACCGCGGCAAGGACATCACCGTGCTGAGTCCGGTGGTGCGCGGGCGCAAGGGCTACCACAAGGACGTGATGATGGCGGCGCGCCGGTTGGGCTACGCCCGCGCGCGCATCGACGGCGCCGTGACCGCGCTGAGCGCGTCGCTGCTCCAGAACGGGCTGGGGCGTTTCCACGAGCACGACATCGACATCGTCGTGGGCACGGCCAAGGCCGGACGCCTGAGCATGGAGACGGTGCTGGGCCAGGGGCTGCGCCTGGGCAACGGAGTCATCCACGTGCTCTCGGAGGGCGCCGAGGAGGTCTACAACGAGCGCCTGTTCTGCCGCGCCTGCGGCGTCGGCTACGAGCCCCTGGACCCGCGGCTGTTCTCGTTCAACAGCCGCCAGGGGGCGTGCCCGGACTGCCGCGGCGTGGGCGCCTCCGAGGAGTTCGACGCCGACCTGGTGATCCCCGACCCCGAGCAGAGCTTCGCGCAAGTGGTGGAGCGGCTGTGCGCCGAGGCGCCCGAGGGGCGGCCGGGCCTCAAGCGGCGCCTCGGCCAGTGCCAGGGCGAACTCGAGCGGAAGCTCGGCATCCCCGGCGACGTGCCCATCGGGAACCTTTCCGCCAAGCAGCGGGAGGTGCTGCTCAACGGGCGCTCGCGCCCGCGGGTGGCCGGTCTGCTCACCGTGCTCGCCGGGCTCCAGGTGAAGAGCGACGGCCCGCTGGGCGGCTACCTGGCGTCGTTCGTGAGCGAGCGCACCTGCCCGTCGTGCCAGGGCGCCCGGCTCAACGCGCGGGCGCGCAGCGTGCGCGTGGCCGGCAAGGCCATCTGGCAGATCACCGCGCTGTCGGTGAAGGAGGCGCTGGGCCGCTTCGCCTCCCCGCAGGAGCGGCTGGTGGCCAACAGCCCCGACGCGGAGCGGATGGTGCTGGAGAAGACCCAGAAGGAGATCCACCACAAGCTGCGTTTCCTGGACGAGGTGGGCCTGGGCTACCTGACGCTGGACCGGCGCGCCAACACCCTGTCCGGCGGCGAGGCCCAACGGGTGCGTCTGGCCGCGCAACTGGGCTCCAACCTGCGCGGCGTCTGCTACATCCTGGACGAGCCCACCATCGGCCTGCACACCCGCGACAACGACCGTCTGCTGGCCACCCTGCGGCGGCTTGTGGAGGCGGGCAACACCGTGCTGGTGGTGGAGCACGACGAGACCACCATCCGGGCGGCGGACGTGCTGGTGGACCTTGGCCCCGGCGCGGGCGTGCGCGGCGGCCGGGTGGTGGCCATGGGCACGCCGGAGGAGGTGTGCGCCAATCCCGAGTCCGTCACCGGCGCGTTCCTGGGCACCACCCGCCGCCGCCTGTGGCCCGAGCGGCCCCTGAAGGGCGGCGACTGGCTGGTGGTGACCGGCGCGCGCGAGAACAACCTCAAGAACCTCAAGGTGCGCCTGCCCCTGGCCAAGTGGACCTGCGTCACCGGCGTGTCCGGCTCGGGCAAGAGCACCCTGGTGAAGGAGGTGCTGTTCAAGGGCGTCAAGACCCGGCTGGGGCACAACACCGGCCGCCCCGGCCAACACGAGGACATCGCCGGCTGGGAGGCCATCGAGCGCGCGGTGGAGGTGGACCAGACCCCCATCGGCAAGACCCCGCGCTCGGTACCCGCGTCCTACGTCGGCTTCCTGGACGAGATCCGCCGGGTCTACGCCCTCCATCCCGAGGCGCGCATGCGCGGCTACAGCCCCAGCCGGTTCTCCTTCAACGTCAGCGGCGGGCGCTGCGACGAGTGCGCCGGCCAGGGCCGGATCCGCAAGGAGATGAGCTTCCTTCCCGACGTGTTCGTGAACTGCGACGGCTGCGGCGGCCAGCGCTTCAACGAGGAGACTCTGTCCGTGCGCTTCAACGGCAAGAACATCGCCGAGGTGCTGCAGATGACCGTGGAGGAGGCCGTGGAGTTCTTCCGCCCCTTCCCCAAGGCCTACCGCCCGCTCAAGCTCCTGGACGACATCGGCATGGGCTACATCGCCCTGGGACAGGCCAGCAACACCCTGTCCGGCGGCGAGGCCCAGCGCATCAAGCTCGCCTACGAGCTCGGCAAGGAATCCCGCGGCAAGACCCTCTACATCCTCGACGAGCCCACCACCGGCCTCCACTTCGCCGACGTCGAGAAACTCATCGACATCCTCCACCGCCTGGTCGATGCCGGCAACACCGTCATCACCATCGAGCACAACCTCGAGATCATCAAGGACGCCGACTACCTCGTCGACCTCGGCCCCGAAGGCGGCGACAAGGGCGGCCGCGTGGTCGCGCACGGTGCCCCGTCAAAGGTCGCCCAGGACGGCAAGCGGTCCTACACGGCGCGGGCGCTGCGGGAGTATCTGGAGGCGAACGGGGCGGGGTAGGCGCTCCTCTGCCGTTAGTCGTCGCGCGAATTTGGACGCGTCAGGCCGCGGCAAAACTCTCGACCTTCATTTGATCGGCGCGTTCCCGCGCCCGCCAAAGATCGTAGGCCATCTGCATTCCGAGCCAAGTCTCGGGGGTCGACCCGAACGCCTTCGACAGTCGTATGGCCATATCCACGGAAATTCCCGTTCGCTCATTCACGAGTTCGGAAAGTGCCTGACGCGTCACGCCGAGGCCCCGAGCAGCACGGGTGACGGAAAGCCCCAGTGGTTCCAGGCACTGCCGCTTTACGAGCCCTCCGGGATGGGGAGGATTTTGCATCGCCATCACGACCTCCTCAGTGACCTGATCATCCCAAGACGCTAGCATGTCGGCCGTCAATTGGCAATTGACGATTTCGTAACACCTACGAGGAGAGGGTGTTTGCATTTGCCGGTCAAAACGGAAAGAAAGGGAGCAGACTTCACTGGCCGACCGCAGGAGGAAACACATGATCATCGAGATGAGAACCTACACGCTCAAGCCCGGCAAGACGCCGGATTTCGAGAAGGCTTTCGAGGAAGGGCTGCAGCACCGCGCCAAGATCTCCCCGCTGGGGGCGTTCTTTCACTCGGAGGTGGGGCAACTGAACCAGGTCATCCACATCTGGCCCTACGAGAGCTTCGCGGAAAAGGACCGCATCGGCGCCGAGGCCCGGGCCACCGGCCACTGGCCGCCCAAGGTTCGCGACTTCATGGTAACCCAGGAGAGCAAGGTCTTTCAGCCCGCGCCCTTCTCCCCGCCGCTGGAGCCGCGCGAGATGGGCAACATCTACGAGATCCGCACCTACACGGTGCATCCCGGCCTGATCCCGGACCTGATCAAGCGCTGGGAGGACTGCATCGAGGACCGGGTCAAGATCTCGCCCCTGGCGGCCGCCTGGTTCACCACCTACGGCGCGCTCAACCAGTGGGTGCACATCTGGCCGTACAAGGACATGGGCGAACGCTCCCGGCTGCGCGCCGATGCCATGAAGCTCCCCAACTGGCCGCCCACCACTCGCGAGATGCTGCTCCACCAGGAAAACTCCATCGTCGTGCCGGCGTCGTTCTCGCCGCTGCACTAGTCGAAACCCGCCGCTACTCGGGCGTCCAGATCGCTGCCGCTCGGCCGGTTGTTTGGTGCACGATACCAAACTTCCGGCCTCGGCGGCGCGTGAGCGACGAGACCCAACAAAGAGACGTTGTTCCCGTCACCGGCAGGGATCACCGCGCCGCTCTTCCCACTATCGACGCCATGCTCGATCGTTGTTGACCAACCTGACCGTGTCTATGGGTTCGCTGCCCATGAGTGGCGGCGTGGAAGTGCAGGCGCAGCCACGGAGTCTTGATGATGACCACTACGACAAAGGCGTTTGGATTGTTTGGCTGTATCGGCTTCTTCGCCCTCGCGGCGACCTGGGCGTTGGCGCAGCATGATCACACGATGTCCCCTTATGCGCATTCCCAAAGCGCCGAGTTCGCAACCCTCACGCCTGACGAGGTGCGCGAGTTGCGGAACGGCGAAGGCATGGGCCTCGCTCGACCGGCCGAGTTGAACAGTTTCCCCGGGCCGCGGCACCTTCTCGATCTCAAGATCGACCTCGATCTCACCCGGGAACAGATCGCGCTCATCGAGGCGATTCACGCTAAAATGAAGACCAGGGCCATCGCCAAGGGCGAGGCCATACTCCAGGCGGAGTCGCACCTTGCGAACCTGTTTGCCGCGGGACGGCCCACCG